>JBBRID010000072.1:0-12057 GCA_038221635.1 Burkholderiales bacterium | reverse complement strand
GCAGCCGCGGTATTGCCGTGCACGAGCTCGAATTCGTGCGCGGCCTGAGTGCGCAGCCGGTCAAGGTGGCATTGCCCGGGCCCTATCTGCTGACGCGAACGATGTGGATGGAATGCATCTCCGACCGCGCTTACGCCAATCGCGAAGACCTGGCGTGCGACGTGGTGCGAGTGCTGCGCGAGGAGATCGCCTGCCTGCTCGCCGGCGGCGCGGCGCTGGTGCAGCTCGATGAGCCGGTGCTGTCGGAGGTGGTGTTCAGCGGGCCGGCCAGCCAGCGCAGCTTCATGTGCGGCGCGCTCTCGGCCAAGGGCGACAGCCCGGTCGAGCTGGCCTTTGCGCGCGACCTGGTCAACGCCGTCAGCGCCGGTTTTCCGCGCGAGCGGCTGGCGTTGCACATGTGCCGCGGAAACTGGACCGCTGACGAGACCAAGGCCCTGGCCGGCGACTACCGTCCGCTGATGCAGACGCTGGCGCAGATGCAGGTCGGCACGCTCTTCCTCGAGCTGTACGCGCCGCGCGCGGGCGAGATGGAGGTGCTCAAGAACCTGCCCGCCGAGATGCGTATCGGCATCGGTGCATGCAACCAGAAGCATGCCCATGTCGAATCGGTCGAACAAATCGTCGCGCACGTCGAGCGCGCGGTGCAGCTGTTCGGGGCCGAGCGCGTGCTGCTGACGCCCGACTGCGGTTTTGCCACTTTCGCCGACAACCCGGTCAGCTCCGAGGCAATCGCCGAGGCCAAACTCGCCGCGCTGGCGCAGGCGGCAGTCATCTTGCGACAGCGCCACCGCATGATCTGATTGGCGGCTGTGCGAGGCCGCAGCAACTACCGCTTCGCCTTGCGAAACACGACCAGGTGCTGCCACGGCAGGGCGCCCACCGTACGTTCCCACACCAGCGGGTGCACAGCCGCTTCGCGTTTGACCTGCGCTTCGCTCATCTTGTGCAGTGCTTTGATGGGCACGCGTCGATCCTCGGCGCGGTATTCCACAAAGACCACGCAACCACCGGGCTTCAGCGCGCGGATGATGCTGGCCGAAAGGCCAAAACCTCGAACGATCGCGTCTGCGACGTGCGGCCGCAGCAGGCGCCAGCACCGTCCCGCAAGCTTGCCGTGCAGCCCGATCGGTTGCCCGTGTGAGACGATTTGCCCATGCCGAAACTGGATCCGAATTCGAGGGGATTAAGACCTCCGCTGACAACGGTGTCGACTGCCTTGGTGGTTTCTAGATCAAGATCAGCCCCGGATTCGAGGGGATTAAGGCGCGAGCTGCACCACGGCCAGAATCTCGGCAGGGGGTTTCTAGATCAGCCCCGAGCGAAGCGGTGCACACCACCGCAGACGCGCGGAGGCTGTGGATCAACCACGTGATCTTTCGACGGCGTGATCCAGTACGCGAAGTGGCTGGCTCACCTGGGCGACACCGCCTATGAGTTCACGCTGAAGCTGAATCGCCATCTCAATTCGATGCGTGCGAGGCTCTGTCTCCCATACTGGAGCCTGTCCAAATATCTGAAGCTCAAGGTCAAGCGCGCGGTCACCGGCCGGCGCGGCTTGCAGGGTGTCGTCTGCGGCCACATCCACCATTGGAGATGCGGATGATCGAGGGCATCCTGTAAGCAAACGACGGCGACTGGGTCGAGAGCCTGACCGCGCTGATTGAGCACGCCGACGGCCGGCTCGAACTGATCGACTGAATGGCCTGGCGGGCCGATGCAGCACGGACGGTGGTGTCGCTTGACGCCCTGGTTCTGGACCTATCCACATGACGGCTACTGCGGCTTTCCCGAAGGCGTTGTGCTTCGCCCGAGCAACCGGCCGCCTCTTGTAACGATCCAGTCACGCAGCTGTCACGAAACTTTCATCGACAACCTTGAGCATCAGGGGCTGATGAATTTTCAACGTCACAAGAGGACAACCAAGCAATGAACAACAACGTGATTCGTGCGGCCAGCGACATCGATGACGAGGATCTGAACACCTCCGGCAACAACAGCTTCAATCAAGTGCTCGATGCCCGCCTTTCGCGTCGCTCGATACTGCGCGGAGGGATCGGCGGCGGAGCCGCCGCGGTACTTGCCGGCTGGGGTTTGGCCGCGTGCGGCGGGGACGATGACAATGCTCCGACTCCGGCGCCGGCTCCGGCGCCGGCTCCGGTCGCGCCGCTGACCAGCCTCGGTTTCGCGGCCGTCGCGAAGAACAAGATGGACCAGGTCACGGTGGCATCGGGTTACTCCACCAAGGTTCTGATTGCGTTGGGTGATCCGCTGGCTGCGGCGACCCCAGCCTTCAAGAACGACGGCACCGATACCGACTACGCCAATCGCAGCGGCGACCATCACGACGGCATGGAGTACTTCGGTCTCAGCGCGGATGGCAGCAAACGCGAAGCATCCGGCAGCGAGCGTGGTTTGCTCGTGATGAACCACGAGGCGCTGACCGACCAGTTCCTGCACGCCGCCGGCGTCACCGCGTCGCCACGGCCGGTGGCCGAATCCGACAAGGAGATCCCGGCGCACGGCGTTTCGATCGTTGAAGTGCGCAAGACCAACGGCGCTTTCTCGTACGTCCAGTCTTCGAGCTACAACCGGCGCATCACCCCGCTGACGCCAATCGAGATCAATGGCCCGGTGCGCGGCAACGCCCTGCTGAAGACCAAGTTTTCGACCGCCGGCACCTCCACCCGCGGCACCATCAACAACTGCGGCACCGGCTACACGCCGTGGGGCACCTACCTGACTGGCGAAGAAAACTGGGCCGGCTATTTCACCCGCAGTGCAACTGACAATGCCGCGCGCAGCAACGACAAGAGCGTGGCCTCACTGAACCGCTATGGCCGCCCGCAGGGCGCCGCCAGCCGGCACGGCTGGGAATCCTCGGGCAGCGACGACCGCTTTGCGCGCTGGAATATCTCCAAGACCGGCGCCTCGGCCGACGGCAGCGACGACTACCGCAACGAGCTGAACGGCATGGGTTATATCGTCGAGATCGATCCATACGATCAGGCCGCAGCGATCTACAAGCGCAGCGCACTGGGCCGGTTCGCACATGAAAGCGCCGCGTTCGGCGTGCCGGCAGCCGGCAAGCCGCTGGCGGTCTACATGGGCGACGACTCGCGCGGTGAATACATCTACAAGTTTGTCTCGGCGAGCAACTGGGAGGCGGCCGATGCGACTGCGGCAAGCCGCATTGCAACCGGCAGCAAATACCTGGACAACGGCAAGCTGTACGTCGCAAAGTTCAACGCCAATGGCAGCGGCAGCTGGATCGAGTTGTCGATCAGCAACGCGGCAATTGCAGGCTACGCGACTTATGCGTTCGCCAATCAGGCCGATGTCCTGGTCAACGCACGTCTGGCAGCCGATGCGGTCGGCGCGACCAAGATGGACCGCCCGGAATGGTGCGCGGTGCACCCGAGCACCGGCGAGATCTATTACACGCTGACCAACAACAGCGTGCGCAAACTCGAGCCCACCAGCAGCCAGTTTGCGCTTGATGCCGCGAACCCGCGGGCGTACAGCGACAGCTTCAACGGGGGTGCGCTTGGCTCGCCTGGCAACATCAACGGCCATGTGATCCGGCTCGCCGAGATGGGCGGTAATGCATCGGCCACGACCTTCACCTGGGACGTCTATCTGTTCGGCGCCGAGTCCACCGCGGACAGCAGCCGGATCAATCTGTCTGCACTGACCGCGGACCAGGATTTCTCGAGCCCGGACGGCCTGTGGTTCAGCCCGAATACCGGCCTGTGCTGGATTCAGACCGACGACGGCTCGTATACCGACGTGACCAACTGCATGATGCTGGTCGGTGTTCCGGGCAAGGTTGGCGATGGCGTCAAGACGACGCTGAGCTATACCAAGACCGACGGCAGCACGACCAGCGTCGACACCTATGTCGGCAAGAAGCCGGCGGCCGATGCCTTGAAGCGCTTCCTGGTCGGCCCGGTCGATTGCGAAATCACCGGCGCGACCGAGACGCCGGATGGCAAGGCGCTGTTCATCAACGTGCAGCACCCTGGCGAGGCGATCAGCAAGGCCGATATCGGTAACCCGGCCAAGTACCTCAGCCACTGGCCTGGCAATGCGGGTTATGGCGCCGGCGGCGCAACCGCCCGGCCCCGCTCGGCGACCATCGTGATCACCAAGAACGACGGCGGGCGTATCGGCAGCTGACCGCAGGCGCCCATGGCAGGATCTGCCTGCCATGGGCAACTGACGGGCGCACGGCGTGGTGGCCGCCTGACGATCCGCACCCCTGTCGCCTGTTCGAGCCGCGGGCTTGCCGAGGCCTAGCCGCACTGCGGGCGGACTGGCGCGATGCAGCAACTTGCTCGCCAAAACCCCGGCACTATGCAGTGATTGCGTGAACCGGCATCATTCCGACTCCCCAACATTGCTGCGGAGACCCAGATGGCGCGATTGACTGTGAACGGGCAGGTGCGCGAGCACGACGCCGAGCCCGACACCCCGCTGCTGTGGGTGATCCGCGAGCAACTCGGGCTGACCGGCACCAAATACGGTTGTGGGATCGCGCAATGCGGCTCCTGCACCGTGCACCTCGACGGCGCACCGGTGCGCAGTTGTGTGCTGCCGGTGTCGGCAGTGCAGGCGAACCAGAAAATCGTCACGATCGAGGGGCTGGCGCCGAATGGCGACCATCCGCTGCAAAAGGCCTGGGTTGCCAACGACGTGCCGCAATGCGGCTATTGCCAGAGCGGCATGATCATGGCGGCGGCGGCGTTGTTGAAGGACAAGCCGCAACCGAGCGACGCCGACATCGACGCAGCCATCACCAACATCTGCCGCTGCGGCACCTACAACCGCGTGCGCGCCGCGATCAAGCAGGCGGCAGGCGGCACACGCACGGCGGGCCTCGACATCGTTCATATCGTCAGGAGCACGTCATGAGCGCGACCCGATATGACGTCGCGCAGCAGCCCGACCCGCAGCGGACAGGCCAGTCCGACAACCTTCACCTCAGCCGCCGCGGTTTCATCGCCGGCGCGGCGGCAGGTTCGCTGGTGCTTGGTTTCCCGATCGCGGCTGCTGCGGCAACCCGCGACGGCCACTCGGATTTCGCCACCGCCCTGCCGGTTTCGGGCGCGACACCAACCAGCGGTAGCGGGCCCGAGATCAATGCCTGGGTCGTCGTGCAACCCGATGAGCGCGTGATCATCCGCATTGCCCGCTCCGAAATGGGACAGGGCACCCTCACCGGCCTGGCACAACTGGTGGCAGAAGAACTGGGCTGCGACTGGACCCGAGTCACCACCGAATATCCGACGCCCGGCGAGAACCTGGCACGCAAACGGGCCTGGGGCAGCTTCTCGACCGGCGGCAGCCGCGGCATCCGCGAGTCGCACGAATACGTGCGCAAAGGTGGCGCTGCTGCACGCATGATGCTCGTACAGGCTGCGGCCGACGGCTGGAAGGTTCCGGCCGCCGACTGCACGGTCAAGGATGGCGTCATCAGCCACGCTGGCTCGAGCCGGAGCACGAGCTTCGGCAAGGTAGCCACCGCCGCTGCGGCGTTGACGCCGCCAGCCGACGTGAAGCTGAAGGATCCGAAGGATTGGACACTCGCTGGCAAGCGGCTGGCGCGGCTCGACACCATCGACAAGACCACCGGCCGTCAGGTCTACGGCGCCGATCTCAAGTTGCCCGGCATGCTGAATGCTGCGATCGTTGCCTGCCCGGTGTTCGGCGGCAAGCTGGCGAAGTTCGATGCCGCGAAAGTCACCGGCATGCGAGGTGTCAAGCAGGTCGTGCCGGTCGGCGACGACGCGGTGGCGGTCGTCGCCGATACCTGGTGGCGTGCCAAGACAGCGCTCGACGCGTTGCCGATCGAATGGGACTTCGGTCCCAACGCGAAAGTCCAGCAGGCTGACATCGACGCGATGCTGGCCGGCGGGCTGAGCGCCGAGCAGGCGGCGATCGGCAACGCGCAAGGCGATGCGAAGGCAGGCCTGGCGGGCGCCGTGCGTCGTGTCGAAGCGGTCTACGCCTACCCTTACCAGAACCACGCGACGATGGAGCCGATGAACGCCACCGCGCGTTTCACACCGGCCAGCGGCGGCGCACCAGCCCGCTGCGAAGTCTGGACACCGACGCAAAACGGCGAAGGCGCGCTCGCAGCGACAGCCGAGGCGGCTGGCCTGCCGCCGGCTCAGTGCGATGTGTTCAAGATCCATCTTGGCGGTGGATTCGGCCGTCGCGGTGCAGTGCACGACTGGGTGCGCCAGGCGGTGGCGATTGCCAAGGCGATGCCAGGCACACCGGTCAAGTTGCTGTGGACCCGCGAAGAGGACATGACACACGGCCTCTACCACCCGATCACGCAGTGCAAGCTGAGCGCGGGCGTCGACGCCAAGGGCGAGGTGACCTCACTGCACATGCGCATTTCGGGCCAGTCGATCCTGGCCGCGCTGTTTCCGCAGAACGTCAAGGACGGCAAGGATCCGGTCGTCTTCCAGGGCCTCAACAACGGCGGCGGCGAAGCGATGATCGGCTATACAGTACCGAGTCTGCTGATCGATCATGCAATGCGCAACCCGCATGTGCCGCCCGGCTTCTGGCGCGGCGTCAACCTGAACCAGAACACCCTCTATCTCGAGTGTTTCCTCGATGAAGTGGCACACGCAACCAAGCAGGATCCGCTGGCACTGCGTCGCAAGCTGATGGCCGGCCACCCGAAACATCGGGCGGTGCTGGAGGCAGCGGCCGAGCGCGCCGGCTGGGGCAAGCCGGCGCCGGACATCGAAGGCCAGAAGGTCTTCCGCGGCCTGGCGCAGACACATGGCTTTGGCAGCTACGTCGCCGCCTGCGCCGAGGTGTCGGTCAGCCCCGAAGGCGCGCTGAAGATTCACCGCATCGTCGCCGCCACCGACCCGGGCCACGCGGTCAATCCGCAGCAGATCGAGGCCCAGGTCGAGGGCTCGTTCGCCTACGGCCTGAGTGCCGCGCTGTACGGCGCATGCACGGTCAAGGATGGTCGCATCGAACAGCGCAACTTCGACACCTACCCGCCGATGCGGATCGACGCGATGCCGAAGGTCGAAACCATCGTGATGCCGTCGGGCGGCTTCTGGGGTGGCGTCGGCGAGCCGACGATCGCGGTGGCCGCACCGGCGGTGTTGAATGCGATCTTCGCCGCCACCGGTGTTCGCATTCGCACGCTGCCGTTGCGGGATCAGAGTCTGAAGGCATGAAGGATGTGAACCTGTCATCAAAGGCACCGGCTAGATGATCGTTGCGGCGCTGGTGATGTTTGCTGCCACGTCGGCGGTATCGATGGCGTCGGCCGCGCCTGCGGTCGCTGGCATTGGCGTTGGCGTTGGCGTTGGCGTTGGCGTCGCATTCGACGGTGGCGGCTTGTCGACGCTTTTGACTGCAACGCCAGGCGATGCCACGCGGGGCCGCGCAATCGTCGTGAACCGGCGGCAGGGCCTGTGCCTGCTTTGTCACAGCGGACCCTTTCCGGAAGAGTCGAGCGCTGGCAATCTGGCAACCAACCTCGATGGCGCCGGCTCACGCTGGACCGAAGCGCAATTGCGCGCACGCATCGTCGATGCCCGCCGCCTGGATCCGGCGAGCCTGATGCCGGCGTTTTACGCCACCGACAGCCGGCAGCGGGTCGCCGCCGCGTGGCAGGATCGACCGATTCTCGATGCGCAGCAGGTCGAGGATGTGGTTGCTTTTTTGCAGACACTGAAATGACGAGCCGTCGCAGCCTGTTGCGCCGTGCGGTCGGCGCCGTTGCCAGCGGCGCTGGTTTGTTGCTGCTGACCAGGCCAGCATCTGCAACACCCGAGGCGCTGCAGGCCGTGATCGCCCGCTTTACCGGCGGGGCATCGGTCGAAACCGGTCGCGTCAAGCTGCAAATCGCCGAACTGGTTGAGAACGGCAATGCCGTCCCGGTTACCGTCAGCGTCGACAGTCCGATGACCTCGCCAGACCACGTGAAGCGGATCGCGCTGTTCAACGAGCGCAATCCGCTGCCCGATGTCGCCATCTTCGAGCTGTCGCCGGTCAATGGGCGTGCCGAGGTCGGCACGCGCATGCGCCTGGCAACCTCACAAACCGTCGTCGCGATGGCGCAGCTGAGCGACGGCAGCTTCTGGCAGCATCGGGTCGACGTCATCGTCACGCTGGCCGCCTGCATCGAGGGTGGCTGACGCGATGGCCCGCTCGATCATTCACCTGCCGAAGTCGGCGCGCGCTGGCGAGATCATTTCAGTGCGCGTGCTGGTGCAGCATCCGATGGAGACCGGCTACCGCAGCAGCTCCCTCGGCGAGCCACTGCCGCGCGACATCATCCGCAGAGTCAACTGCCGATTCGAGGGTGAGCCTGTCTTTGCGGCCGACCTGCACCCTGCCGTTGCAGCCAACCCCTCGCTGTCTTTCTTCATGCGGGCCACGCGCAGCGGCACGCTGAGCGTCGAATGGCAAGGTGACAACGGCTTCGCCCATACCGACAGTGCCACGCTTCAGGTGGCCTGAGATCAACAGGCGGCCGGTTGCGGTTGTCGCAGCGGCGGTTCTGCTTGCCGCCGGGTTTGTCAGCGCACTCGCTGAACCGACGACACCACCATCGCCGCGTCGCTCCGGCTTTGCCGACATGAGTTCGGCGTTGCAGGCGATGCAGGTCGACGATACGCAAAACCCGGCGTGGCTGTGGCTGAAAGACGGCGAGGATCGGTTCGCTGCCGACTGTGCAGGCTGCCACGCCACCGGCCAACTGCGCGACGCGGCCACCCGGTACCCGGCTTTCGACGCGCTGCTCGGCAAGCCGGTCACCTTGTCGGCCCGCATCAATCTGTGCCGAAGCCGCCACCTCCAGCGCCAGCCTCTGGCGCCAGAAAGCGACGCACTGATCGGACTGGAAACCTACCTCGGCTGGTTGGCCCGCGGCCAGCCCATCAGACCGCCCAGCGACACGCGGCTGACGCCAGCCCGCATCGAAGGCAAGCGCCTGTACCAGACGAAATTTGGCCAACTCGATTTCTCTTGTGCGCAATGTCATGACGACAACGCCGGACGGCGGCTGGCCGGCAGCACGATTCCGCAAGCCCACCCGGTCGGCTACCCGATCTACCGCCTCGAATGGCAAGGCATGGGATCGCTGCAACGGCGCCTGCGCGGCTGCATGAGCGCCGTGCGGGCCGAGCCCTTCGGCTACGGCAGCGATGAGTTCACGGCGCTTGAGCTGTACCTCGCGCAACGTGCCGCGGGTTTGCCAATCGAGACGCCGGCGGTGCGACCCTGACGAGGCTGCGTATTGATCCGTGACGGGTGACACGAAAGGCCCGGGCGGCGTGCGTCGATCACGCGTTCGCACTTGAGCCGAGGGGGACCTTGATTCATACTGAAACTTTCTGGCAGCAGCCCACTGGGACCTGTCGGATTCTCCGGCCCGCCCCTGAATGCGCCCGCCGTCGCACAGAGCGACTTGCCAAGATCAACCCGTGCGGTCCCTGGCCCATCACTGTCGACAAAAACGGAGCACCCCCATGCCGACGATCAGCTGAATGTTCCCCTGCAAGCTCAAGAGAAGGCGAACTGCTGCTGGCACACCAGCGCCCACATGATCTGGCTGTATTGGCAGCAGAATGGAAAAGGCGCAGGCCCGATGAATACCGCGAGCGACAAATATGCCGTTGCCGACACGACCGGGCTATTTCCCGCAGAGTTCGTCACGCTTGCGGAAAAGGTAGGGCTCTACAAGCTGCCCAAGAACTTTCATTCGGGAGAGGATCTCGTCAAATATCTTCGCGATGGTGGACCGGTATGGTGCGCTGGCTACTGGTTCGGCGTTGGCCACATCATCGTTCTGACCGGTGTCAGCGGCGGCAAGATCGACTTCAACGATCCGGACGGGGGCAAGAAGAAGGAAAAAACCGTCGCGTGGTTCAATGAGAAACTTGCGTCCCAGCTGCAGGGTTGTTTGATGGTGAAGGACCCCGGCCGGTACTAGCCGGGAGCTGGGAGGAAGTGAAGTTCTGCTCCAACGCCTGCCGCGAACGCCCGCACCAGAAACAGCGATCAGTGTGACTGGCGCCCAGGGCGCGCATGACAAATCGCCACCTGCCACCACACATGCGCGAGTAGGATCATCACGATGACCTCTCAACGCTTGACCCGCCGGGCCCTGCTGAGCTCGCTGACCTTGCCCTGGCTGCTGGCCGGGTGTAGCACACCGCTACCGCTTCTGGAGGCGCCAGCTGGCGAAGGCGACAGCAATGCCGCTGCGCGACTTCGCGAGAGCGCGCAGACCCACGGCCTCGATGCGTACCGAAAGCTGACCGACATCAACGTCAGTTACAGCGGCGAGTGGCGGCCGCTGCTGAACCGCATTCAGCCCGAGCTCGTCGATGCGGGCTTCCGGGGTAGCTCGCAGGAGCGGCTGATGCCTCGAGCAGGCATCGTCGCGCAGGCCTACACCGGGCCGAAGGGCCGCAAGCAGGTGGCCTGGATCCGTGGAGGGCGACAGGGCCGCACCGACGACCTCGGTGACGTGGCGGTATGGTTCAACGGCGTACGCAGCACAGATAACGCTGCGCAGAACACGGCGGCGTTGGTGGCCGAGGGCTACGGCCTCTTTCTGCTGGGGCCGCTGTGGTTGATCGACCGCGGATTGAGTTTGCGAACCGGCCCAAACGAGCGGGTCGACGGCCGCAACTGCGACGTGGTTGACGCGTGGATGAAACCGGGTCTGGGTCGCATCGCAACCGATCGTGTCGCGGTCTACATCGACCGCGCCGATGGTCTCGTGCGCAGAGTTCGCTTCACGCTCGAAGGCTTCGCGAACACGCAGGGCGCGGTCGCCGAAGTCGACACTTTCGATCACGAACGTCGATTCGGCGTTGTCTGGCCCACGCGATGGCATGAGCGGATCGTTCATCCGATTGCGCTGCCGGCGCACGACTGGCGCATGACGGGTCTGGATGTCAACCGCGGCTACGAGGCCAGCGATTTGACCGGGCCTGCGTTCGGTGGTGCCGCAGCCGCACCGGCAAAGGCCTTCTAGCCCAGGTCAGCCCTTCAAAATAACCCTTCACTCCCACTCGATCGTCGCCGGCGGCTTGCTCGAGACATCGTAGGTCACCCGGTTGATGCCGCGCACCTCGTTGATGATGCGGCTCGATACCTTTTTAAGCAGGGCGTAGGGCAGCTCCGCCCAGTCGGCGGTCATGAAGTCGCTGGTCTGCACGGCGCGCAGCGCGACGACGTAGTCGTAGGTGCGGCCGTCGCCCATCACGCCGACGCTCTTGACCGGCAGGAAGACGGCGAAGGCCTGGCTGGTCGCTTCATACCAGTTCTTTGGTCCGCTGCTCCCACCCGCACCCTCTCCCACAGGGACCGGGGGCAGATACGGGGTGTTGCGCAATTCTTCGATGAAGATCGCATCGGCCTGGCGCAGCAGGTCGGCATATTCCTTCTTCACCTCGCCGAGGATGCGCACGCCCAGGCCCGGGCCGGGGAAGGGATGGCGGTAAACCATTTCCGGCGGCAGGCCGAGCGCCACGCCCAATTCCCGTACTTCGTCCTTGAACAGGTCGCGCAGCGGCTCCAGCAGCTTCAGGCCCAACTCGGCCGGCAGGCCGCCCACGTTGTGATGGCTCTTGATGGTCGTGGCCTTTTTCGTCTTGGCACCGCCCGATTCGATCACGTCGGGATAGATCGTTCCCTGCGCCAGCCACTTCGCGCCCTTGGCTCCGGCCGATGTCAGCTTGGCAGCTTCCTGCTTGAAGACGGTCACGAATTCGCCGCCGATGATCTTGCGCTTGGCTTCAGGATCGGTCACGCCCGCCAGCTTGCCGAGGAACAGCTCGCTGGCATCGACGCGGATCACCTTGGCGTGCAGCTTGCCGACGAACATGTCCATCACCATGTCGCCTTCATTCAGCCGCAGCAGGCCGTGGTCGACGAACACGCAGGTCAGTTGATCGCCGATCGCGCGGTGGATCAGCGCCGCGGCCACGCTGGAATCGACACCGCCAGACAAACCCAGGATGACCTCTTCGTCACCGACCTGCTCGCGGATCAGTGCCACCG
>JBBRID010000071.1:0-12073 GCA_038221635.1 Burkholderiales bacterium | reverse complement strand
GACGATTTCTTCGAACAAGCCCACGCAGACGATCTGATCGCGTCGTGTCGCGATTCTTGCCGCGTTGTCCGCCTCGGACACGCCTGCTGTTCATCCTGATGCCCGGGATGGAGCCACTTCGACAACCTCATCTTGCCCCGCATTGCATGCCATGTTTTTTGATTCGCACTGCCACCTGAGTTTTCCCGAGTTGCAGGCCGATTGGCCGAATATTCGCGCGGCGATGGCCGATGCGAATGTCGACCGCGCGCTGTGCATCTGCACCACGCTCGAAGAGTTCGAGCAGGTTCACGCGTTCGCGATGGCCAACGACAACCTGTGGGCCAGTGCCGGCGTGCACCCGGACAACGAGGGGGTGGCCGAACCCGATGTCGATGGCCTGCTTGCCTTGGCCAGCCGGCCCAAGGTTGTCGCCATTGGAGAAACCGGACTCGACTATTTCCGCCTGGGCGAGCGCAGCATTGCCGACATGGAATGGCAACGCCAACGCTTTCGCACTCACATCGAGGCCTCCGGGCGCAGCGGCCTGCCGTTGATCATCCATACCCGCAGCGCATCGGCCGATACCTTGGCCATCCTGCGCGAGCAGGGCGCCGACAACGGCGTTTTCCATTGTTTCACCGAGACCATGGCAACTGCAAAAGCAGCGCTCGACCTGGGTTTTCACATCTCGTTCTCTGGCATCCTGACCTTCAAGACCGCCGTCGAACTGCGCGAAGTGGCCGCCTATGTGCCGATGGAGCGCTGTCTGATCGAAACCGACAGCCCGTATCTGGCCCCGGTGCCGTTTCGCGGGCGCACCAATACACCGGCGCTGGTGCCTTACGTGGCCAGGCAATTGGCGCAGCTGAAGGGGCTGGCGGTGGAGGAGGTGGCCGAGATCACGAGCAGGAATACGGAACGGCTGTTCAATTTGAACGCTGCCACAGCAAGCGCCCCTTGAGCAATAGAGAAATAACTTGAACCAATGCGTGCAACCCATTGTCAATCATGCCCTTTATCGCCCTGCTCGCGGTGCAATCAACTCCCGGGCAGCGCCCGCACGACGACCTGGATCTTTAATGAGAACCTACTTCAAGTACGCGATCTATCTGTTTGCTGCGGCAACGATTTCCTGTGCACACGCAAGCCCGCAAGAGGACTTGTTCATCGCCGTGAATCGTGACGATGCGGGCGCCGTGAACAGGGTGCTGCAGGCCGGCGCCGACCCGAATGCCCAGGACGACAAGGGTCGCACGATGCTCGGTTTTGCCTTGCTGAACGAATCCAACAAGGCAGCCGAAGCGTTGTTGGCGTCACCCAAGCTCGACATCAACAAGCTGAACCGGGTTGGCGAATCGGCGCTGATGATCGCGGCGCTGCGTGGCAACCTCGACTGGGCCAAGCGCCTGGTGGCCCGCGGCGCTCAGATCAACCACGATGGCTGGAGCGCCTTGCATTACGCAGCAACCGGGCCGAATACCGAACTGGTCGATTGGTTGATCGGCAAGGGCGCCCATGTCGAAGGCCGGTCGACGAATGGCACAACACCGCTGATGATGGCCGCACGCTACGGCAGCGAAGCGAACGTCGACCGCCTGCTCGCAGCCAAGGCCGAGATTCGCGCCAGCAACGAGCAAGGTCTGACAGCGGTCGATTTCGCGAAGCTCGGCGGTCGCGAAGCCTTGACAGCCAGGCTGGCCAAATTGATGCCGCGCTGACACGCGCACAGATTGCACCGACACCGTCGTCAGCGTTTCACTGACAAGATGGCTGGCGGTGCCCCGACTGCGTCGATATGGCCCCGTATCTACATTCCCATACATCGAATGTTCGATTGGGAGATCACGATGCAGACCGTTTCATACGCCGCCAACCCGTTCGCCCTGATGCTCGACCCGCAGGCCGTCGTCAACGCGATGGACAAATCCGACCGCCTGGCCCGCCTACGCAGCCAGATCTTCCGTCCGCTGGACAAGCCATTGATCGCGAAACTGTCCGACAGCGTCCAGGCCTATGACGAGGCGATCGACTACGAAGCCGACCTCGAACAGCTCGACGACTGATTCCGCGCGCCGCCGGATGGTGGCGTGCGCGCGATTTGTCTGGAGATTGGGTCGCCTTCGTTTGTAGGAGCGGCTTCAGCCGCGCTTCGCACCGCCCAACCATAAACGGCTGGCCGTCCGGTTGCCATCGATTTGTGCCGTGAAACCGTCAGCCCGCGATTCCGACCCGACGCAAGATACACCACGATGTATATTATGTAAACTCAGGTAGATTCTCCGCAGTTTGGTGAAGTGTCCCGCGTCGGTCCCACCCACCACGGCAACAAGCCGAATGCATCGCATTGCGACATCGCGTTTTCCAGAGTCGAATCCCGGCCTTGAGCGCCGCAAATGAACTCCTGGTAGCCCTGCCCTGAGTTCGTCGGCAGAACGTCATATGCCGGCGCCAGCTTCAGGCGGCCATTGTCGAACGGGTTCACGACCAGCAGGGCGTGGTTCTTCTCGTGATCATCGGTGTTGTCGACCAGAATGTTGAAGACCATGCGACGGAACAACTCGCGGGCGTCCCGTTGGTTCATGTCGTCCTGGGTGATGCCGACACGGCGGAGAATTCGCGCCAGTTCAGGGTAGCCCATCTCGGGCTCGGCGCCGGACGCAGTGGCCGCACGGATGGCGGTGCCCGCGGAAATGCTGTGAATCCGCCGGTTTCGGTCGCGGTCGAAGCGCCGAACGGCGACCGCGTTCGCTCCTGCAAGGCGGACGACCTGTCTGCGCCACGGTGATGCCTGCACGCCTGGCAAGCGTCATCGTCGCATGCTCGATGCCGTGAGTCGGATCATCTGGTCGAACTCACCCTTTTTTACCTCCACGCTCGAGCCTTCCATGGCCTTGAGCATGGCTGAGAACGTGGTGAACCCGAACTCTTTCGGGTCAAGTGTGGGATCGAGTCGCCTGACCATCGGCCAGATTGGCGCCTTGCGAACCCAGGGCTCACCGCTGGCCTCGCCCATCAGCCGAATCGCCTTGCGGATGGTGTCATGCGCAATTTGCAGTGGATCAGGCGGTGGCATAGCGGATTGCACCGGCTCGACCACCTCGGATTCACCAGCTGGGGCTTCGACCAGGCTTTCGTAGTACCGAAACTGATGACAGCTCTTGGCCCAGTGCTTGTTTGTTGATTTGCGGGTCCCAACGCCTACCAGCGTTCTTCCAGCCGCTTTCAGTTTTTGCGCCACCGGCATGAAGTCGCTGTCGCCGCCCACGATGACCACCGTCCCGATGTGCGCCAAACGTGCCACATCTTCTGCCGCATCCAGACACAACCTGATGTCTGCGCCGTTTTTAGCGCCCGCGCCCGGCGGGAAAAGCTGGATCAACTCGATGGCGCCTTGAAGCAGCGCCTCCCGGTAGCGTCCGAAGAACTGCCAGTTGCAATAAGCGCGGTTGATCGCCATCGGGCCGAGCGACGCCGCCAGATCGAGGATGGCCTGAACGTCGACCAGCGGCTCCTGAGGTTTGAAGCGGAAGTCGTTCTTCCCATACGAGCCTTCGCCGTTCTTCTGCTCGAACAGGGCGGCATGCAGGTTCTCGAAGTCCCAGTAAAGGGCCACGGTTCTCGTTTCGGTGATCGGTTCTGGATGATCCAACTCAGGGTTCCTGTTGATGTGCTCGCCACAGTATCGACGCAACTTCGCGTCTCTGGCCGATTGGCAGCGATTTTTCGATCCGTGCATCTGAATGGCACTGGTCCCCGTAGTGCCTGTAACCACGTCGCACGGATGCGGTTCCAGATTCCAACCGTCACTGAGGACAATTCCATGAAATCGCTGCTGAACAAGCAAACCACCTATTCATTCGCTGCTGCAGGCGTTTTAGCACTCGCCGCCTGGGCGCCCGCTGCACACGCCGGGCACCTGAACGCGGTGCTCGAGGCAACCCTGGTCGGCGTCGAGGAAGTCGGCACCGGCGGCAAGACCGGCATGGTCGGCGACCCCAACGCCCGTGGCAGTGCCACGGTTTTCGGCATTGACGGTGAGCCAAACAAGAACACCCTGTGCTACACGATCATCGTGAACGACAAGCTGGCCGAACTGGAACAGGCACCGGGCAACGGCCGGGCTGCGCACATCCATGAAGGCGCACGCGGATCGAACGGTCCGGTGGTGGCTGCCCTCGCCTGGCCGCAAGACGGTCAAGCCGGCGACTGCATCAGCGAGGCGACCGAAGGCAAGTTCCCGACCAAGGAAGCCGGCATCGCCCAGCGCATCCTGAAGAACCCGCAAAACTTCTACGTCAACGTGCACAACAGCGTCTACCCGGCCGGCGCCGTCCGCGGCCAGCTGGCCGCCACGCCTAATCACAAGCAATGATCTTGTTGACCCGTTGAACGGCGGGCCTTGCCCGCACAGTATTCCGTAGGAGCGGCTTCAGCCGCGCTTTGCCCCGGTCAGAGACCATGGTTCGACAGGCGAATCGCGGCTGAAGCCGCTCCTGCGATCGACATACGACGATAAACCCGGTAGTCAGCTTTTCCAGGTCGCATCGTGTTCCGGATGCTGATAGGCATCGGCCACGTAAGCAGGGCCTTTCATCACCATCACGATGACGCAGCCAACAGCCACTGTGACCAACAGTGACCAGATGAAAACGACCAGGCCGATCAGCTGGTAGATCAGCAGCATTGCGTGGCCATCTGCGGCCCAGTCTCGATCGGCGGGCAAGGTGAGCCAGAAGAGCAGTCCGGCGACGAGCGGCAAGGCAGTGCCCCAGCCGAAAGCAGCGGGCAGCCGTTTCCACAGTGCCCATTCGAGGCCGGCTGGCGTCCGCTGGTAACCGGGAAGTTTTTCGAACCAGTCCATCATGTTTCCAATGTTCGGTAGGAGCGGCTTCAGCCGCGCTTTCTCGTTTTCCAGGTTTCGTTGTTGGCCACCAACCCGGGATCGCGACTGAAGCCGCTCCTACAACAAATACGAGACTGTGCCGAAGTCTGTCAGCCAATCATGCGCTTGAACCACGCGACGAATCGGGCCCACGCGCCGGCCGGCTTCGCCGGGGCGGGCGGCGGCGCTTCGATCGCCACCTCGGCCGGGTAACGTTCCTGCAACCTGGCATTGAAGGTTTCGAAAAAATCCTTCGCCATCTTGTTCGCGGCCATGTCGACCACGCGTGAGCCGATCTGCGCGATCTTGCCGCCGACCGTGGCATTGGCCGTGTAGTGCAGCAGCGTCTGCTGCGGCCCTGCCGCCTCCAGCCTCACTTCCGCCGAGCCCTTGCCGTGCCCGGCGGTGCCGCCCTGCCCTTCGAAAAACATCACGTACGACGTTGGCGGGTTCAGCTGCTCGAGGCGCAGCTTGCCCTTGAACTTGGCTTTCACCGGGCCGACCGCCGCGGTGATCAACACGTCGTACTGGTTATCGCCGCTTGCGGTCAGGCTTTCGCAGCCGGGTATCGAGGCCTGCAACAGGCTGGTGTCGTTCAGTGCCTCCCAGGCCGCTTGTTGGCCGACGGGGAGGGTTTGCTGGCTGCTCAATTGCATGGGTTGTATTGATTGTTTGGGCGGGGAGGAAGCGCGGCTGAAGCCGCTCCTACGGGGAATCCGGGTTGAACCGTTTGGGTGGATGGGCACGGTGGGATTTTGCGGCGGGCGAGGCCAACACCTTCAACAATTCATCCAGACTTTCCAGATTGTGCGCCGGCAAAAATCGGTCGACGTGCGGCAACATCGCCTTGATGCCGCCGGCCCGTGGTTCAAAGCGGTCGAAGCGCAACAGCGGATTGAGCCACACCAGGCGCCGGCAGCTCTGGTGCAGGCGCTCCATCTCGAATGCCAGCTCGTCGAGCCGGCCCTGTTCGAGCCCGTCGGTGATCAGCAGCACGGTGGCATTGCCAGACAGCACCCGACGCGCCCAGCGCTGATTGAACTCGTGCAGACAGCTGGTGATGCGGGTGCCGCCCGACCAGTCGTCCACCGCGCGCACCACCTCGCCCACCGCCAGATCGGGATCGCGGCTGCGCAGCAAACGGGTCGTTCGGGTCAGTCGGGTGCCGAACACGAAACTCTCGACGCGCGCCCCGGCGCCGTCCTGGCCTCCTTGTCCATTTGTCAACGCGTGTCCAAAATGCAGCAGCATGCGCGAGTAGCGGCTCATCGAGCCCGAGATGTCGGCCAGCAGCACCAGCGGCATCGCCCGGGTGCGCGGGCGATGCCAGCGCATGTCCCACAGCTCGCCGCCATGGCGCGCCATCGCGGTCATTGTGCTTCGCCAATCGGCTTTGCCGGGGCGCGACGACGGCCGGCTGCGGCGCGTGCGCATCGGCTCGAAAATCATCCGCATCTGCGTCAACAGGCGCCGCGCCTGCTGCCACTCCTGGGCGCTCATGGTCTCGAAATCGGTCTTGCGCAGCAGCTCGCGGTCGTTCCAGCTGACCGCCGCGTGGATTTCCAGCGGCTGATCCGGCGGCGGGTCGGCCGGCCGCGCTGCCGGCTGATTCGGAAACAGTGCCGCAGCCAGGCGCCGGTTTTCGCGGGTCGGCAACACACCGGGCTTAGCCTGGATCTGCGGCAGCATCAACGCGCGGATGCGGCCGCTCAGGTCCGGGTCGCGCCAGAACAGTGCAAACGCCTGGTCGAACAGGGCGCGGTGTTCGATCCGGTCGAGCAGACAGGCACCCAGCACCGCATGGAAATCAAGCCGCGATTCCAGCCCCGCCACCTGCAAGGCCTGCAGCGCCAACTGAACCCGGTCGCTGCCCACCGGCATGCCGGCGTCGCGCAGCACGCGCGCAAAAAACATCACGTTCTCGGCCAGGTGGCCGGGTGACTGCTTGACCGGCAGCATTGGTCAGCCCGAAGATGCGCGGCTGTGCACGCGGATTTCCTCAAGCAACCGCGCCGTCTCGCTGCCCTGCATGTGGGCGATGTCGTCCTGGTACTTCAGCAACACGCCCAAGGTGTCTTGAATCACCTGCGGGTCGAGCACCAGCGCATCGAGCTCCATCAGCGCCCTCGCCCACTCGATGCTTTCGGCGATGCCGGGCAGCTTGTACAACTCGATGCGCCGCAAACCCTGCACAAAAGCCACGATCTGCTGCGCCAACGCCGGGCCGACGTCGGGCACCCGGCGCTGCAGAATCGCCAGTTCGCGCGCCAGATCCGGGAAGCCGACCCAGTGGTACAGGCAACGGCGCTTCACCGCATCGTGGATCTCGCGCGTGCGGTTGGATGTCAGCACCACGATCGGCGGCACAACCGCTTTCACGGTGCCCAGTTCCGGGATGGTGATCTGGTAGTCGGCCAGCACCTCGAGCAGGAAGGCCTCGAAGGGCTCGTCGGCGCGGTCCAGCTCGTCGATCAGCAACACCGGCGGAACATCGCGCTGCGGATCGATGGCCTGCAGCAACGCGCGCTTGGTCAGAAATCGATCGCTGAACAGGTCGGCAGCCAGCGCATCGCGGCCGATGTCGTCTCGCTCGGCCAGCCGGATTTCCATCATCTGGCGCCCGTAATTCCACTCGTAGGCGGCACCGGCCAGGTCCAGGCCCTCGTAACACTGCAGGCGAATCAACGGGCGGCCGAGCATTGCTGCCAACGTGCGCGCGATCTCCGTCTTGCCGGTGCCCGGCTCGCCCTCGAGGAACAGCGGCCGCTGCAGCTTCAGCGCCAGGTAGACGACGGTGGCCAGCTGCCGGTCGGCCACGTAGTCATGGGCCAGCAGGCGAGCCTGGGTGTCGTCGATCGAGGTTGGAAGGGCTTGGTCTTCGCTCATCTGGAATGAAACCGCCGCAGCGTGTGCGGCGCGAGGTTGCGTTCGCTCAGTCGGCCCCTTCGCCCGGTTTTTTGCGTTCGTTCGTAGGAGCGGCTTCAGCCGCGCTTGCGGGTTCGGATGTCGCGACGCTGCGGCCTGGCGAAAAGCCAGAAGCGCGGCTGAAGCCGCTCCTACGGGCGATCGTACCGGAACTCAACCAACGGTCGTGTTGCGTTCGATCGGTCAGCCCCTTCGCCCGGTTCTTGCGTTCGTAGGAGCGGCTTCAGCCGCGCTTGCGGGTTCGGATGTCTCGACGCTGCGGCCTGGCGAGAAGCCAGAAGCGCGGCTGAAGCCGCTCCTACGGACGCAACCACGACCCTCCGCCACGATTGACGATTCGATCGTACCGGAACTCAGCCCACGGCTCGCCCGGCCAGCACCGGGATCAGCGCGGCGCGGTATTCGGCCGAACCGTGCAGATCGCTGTTCAGCCCGTCGGCCGGTACGGTCACGCCAGCGGTCGCTGCGGCCGACCAGTTCGCCGCAAGTTTGTCCTCCAGCGACTTGACGCGGAAGACGCAGGCTCCCGCACCGGTCACCGCAACCCGGGTGCCCTGCAGCCCCTTGCTGACGAACACGCCCACCAGCGAGAAGCGCGAAGCCGGCTGCTTGAACTTCTGCCAGCCGGCTTGCTCCGGAATTGGAAAACTGACCGCGGTGATCAGCTCGCCATCCTGCAACGCGGTCTCGAAAAAGCCGGTGAAAAAATCGTCGGCAGCGATCGCCCGCTGGTTGGTGTGCACCGTCGCGCCAAGCCCCAGCACCGCCGCCGGATAACAGGCCGCCGGGTCGTTGTTGGCGAGGCTGCCGCCGATGGTGCCTCGGTTGCGCACCTGGCGGTCGCCGATGTTGGCGGCCAGCTCGGCCAGCGCGGGAATCGCGGCGGCCACGTCCTTGTTCGCCGCCACCTCGGCGTGGGTGTTCATCGCGCCGATCGTCACCTTGCCGTCGGTGACCGAGATCCCTTTCATCTCGGCAATCGCGCCCAGATCGATCAAGCTCTCGGGCGCGGCCAGGCCGAGCTTCATCGATGCCAGCAGCGACTGGCCACCGGCCAGCAACTTGGCATCTCCCGTGACGGAACTCTTTGCGGCATCGGCCACCGAGGCCGGCCGGGAATAGGCAAAAGCTAACATGTCAATGTCTCCTGAAGCGGAAAAAGCGGCGGTTTCAGCGGGCAGAAGCTTGCACCGCTTGCCAGACGGCAAACGGCGTCGCCGGCATCGGCACATCCTTGACGCCCAGCGCATCGCAGATGGCATTGATCACCGCGGGCGGTGAGCCGATGGCGCCAGCCTCGCCGCAGCCTTTCACACCCAGTGGGTTATGCGTGCAGGGCGTGCCGCTGGCCGTCTCGACGGTGAAGCTCGGAAAGTCGTCCGCGCGTGGCATCGTGTAGTCCATGTAGCTGCCGCTCAGCAGCTGGCCGGTTTCGTCGTCGTAGACGCCGTGTTCGAGCAGCGCCTGGCCGATTCCCTGCGCCAGCCCGCCGTGCACCTGGCCTTCGACGATCATCGGATTCACGATGTTGCCGAAATCGTCACACGCCGTCATCCGGTCGATCCGGGTATGGCCGGTGGCCGGGTCGATCTCCACCTCGCAGATGTAGCTGCCGGCCGGAAACGTGAAATTGCTCGGGTCGTAGAAGGCGTTTTCGTTCAGGCCCGGCTCCAGCTTGTCGTGAGGAAAGTTGTGCGGCACGTAGGCCGTCAGCGAAACAGTCGCGAACGGCACCGATTTGTCGGTGCCCGCCACCGTGAAATTGCCACCCTCGAACACCACGTCTTCATCGCTTGCCTCCATCAGGTGCGCAGCGATTTTCTTGCCCTTGGCGATCACCTTGTCGACCGCCTTGACGATCGCCGTACCACCCACCGCCAGCGAGCGGCTGCCGTAGGTTCCCATGCCGAACAGCACCTTGCCGGTATCGCCGTGCTCGATGCTGACATCGGCCATCGGGATGCCCAGCCGATCCGCCACCACCTGCGCAAAGGTGGTTTCGTGGCCCTGACCGTGGCTGTGGCTGCCGGTGAAGATCGTCACCTTGCCGGTGGGGTGCACCCTCACCTCGCCGGCCTCGAACAGCCCGGCGCGTGCGCCGAGTGCGCCGGCCACCGACGACGGCGCGATGCCGCAGGCCTCGATGTAGGCCGAATAACCCAGGCCGCGCTTCAGGCCTTTCGCTTCGCTGGCCTTGCGCCGTTCGGCGAAGCCCGCCACGTCGGCCAGCTCGATGGCCCGCGTCATGGTCGCGTTGTAGTCGCCGGTGTCATAGGTCAGCCCGACCGGTGTCGCATACGGAAACTCGGTGATGAAGTTGCGGCGGCGCAGCTCGGCCGGGTCGATGCCCAGCTCGTGCGCAGCGGTCTCGACGATGCGCTCGACCGCGTAGGTGGCCTCCGGCCGGCCGGCGCCGCGGTAGGCATCGACCGGCGCGGTGTTGGTGAACATCGCTTGCACCGTGCAGTGGATGGCCGGCGTCTTGTACTGGCCGGCCAGCAGCGTGGCGTACAGGATGGTTGGCACCGCGGTCGAGAACGTCGACAGATAGGCCCCCAGATTGGCCTTGGTGTCGATGCGGAACCCAAGGAAATGGCCGTCCTTGTCGAGCGCCAGCTCGGTGGTCGTCGCGTGGTCGCGGCCGTGTGCATCCGACAAAAACGCCTCGCTGCGATCGGCGGTCCACTTGATCGGCCGGCCAACCTGCTTGCTGGCCCACACCAGCGCCGTCTCCTCGCCGTACAGGAAGATCTTGGACCCGAAACCTCCGCCCACGTCGGGTGCCACGACACGCATCTTGTGCTCGGGAATGCCGAGCACGAAGGCACACATCAGCAGCCGTTCGACGTGTGGATTCTGGTTCGCGACGTACAGCGTGTAGCTGTCGGCATTCGAGTCCCATGACGCGTTGGCAGCGCGCGGCTCGATCGCGTTCGGGATCAGCCGGTTGTTGCGAAAGCTCAGCGTCGTGACGTGCGCGGCGGCCTTGAAGGCGGCATCGACCGCATCCTTGTCACCAATCGACCAGCGGTAACACTGGTTGCCGTCGGCTTCGTCGTGCACCAGCGTCTGCGCCGCACCCGCTTTGGTAACGTCGACCACCGCCGGCAGTTCCTCGTAATCGACCTCGATCAGCTGGGCCGCGGCCTTCGCCTGCTCCTGCGTCTCGGCGACGATCAGCGCCACCCGGTCGCCAACGTAGCGCACCTTGCCGTGCGCCAACACCGGATGCTTGGGCTCGGTCATCGGCGTGCCGTCGATGTTGTTGATCAGCCAGCCACACGGCAGGCCACCGATGTCCTTGAAATGCTCGCCGGTGAAGATGCCGAGCACGCCGGGCGCATCGGCCGCCGCCGACGAGTCGAGCGAGGTGATGCGAGCATGGGCATAAGGCGAGCGCAGGAACACGCCGTAGCTCTGCTGCGGCAGCACGATGTCGTCGGTGTACTGGCCCTTGCCGGTCAGGAAGCGGGCATCTTCGGTGCGCTCGACGCGTTTGCCGATGAATCCTTCGGGAGCGTTCATCTCAGTTCTCCAATCTGCGGGTGGCGACGGCCGACGAAACAAACCGACTCGATCGAGGCCTTGCGTGGATCCGGCTTTGCCGGTCCGCCGCAAGAACCCCCTCGGGGCCCGTCGGGGGGCAGCGACCGAAGGGTGCGTGGGGGCAGTTTCATCTCAGGCCCCTTTCGATGCCATCGCCGCCGCGCCATTCTGGATGGCGAGCACGATGTTGTGATACCCGGTGCAGCGGCACATGTTGCCTTGCAGACCGTCGCGAATCTGCGCCTCGCTGCTGCAGTCGTGGTGCGTGACCATGTCGACCGCACTCATCACCATGCCGGGCGTGCAAAAGCCGCATTGCAGGCCGTGGCAGGTCCTGAACGCAGCCTGCATCGGATGCAGGCTGCCGTCCTTCGCGGCCAGGCCTTCGATGGTCGTCAGCGCCGCGCCATTGGCCTGCACGGCCAGCATGCTGCAGCTTTTAACCGCGCGCCCGTCGATGTGCACCGTGCAGGCGCCACATTGCAGGGTGTCACAGCCGACGTGTGTGCCGGTCAGGCGCAGCGTCTCGCGAATGAACTCCGACAGCAGCATCTGCGGCTCGATCTCTCGGTTGACGGCCTTGCCGTTGACGGTCAGTTCGATCTTCATGGCCATGGGTCTCCTGTGCCGATTGGGGCGAATTGGGGCGGTTTGCCAAAACCAGTCGATCCTAGTCGGCAGGCTGCCGCACCGCACCAACTCGGAAACCCTAGGTAGGGCCGGTTTCGACCGGCATTC
>JBBRID010000070.1:0-12098 GCA_038221635.1 Burkholderiales bacterium | reverse complement strand
TCAGTCGCCTTTCAAACAATGCGGCGATTCACCAGTGTTAACCCTTGAGTCGACCCACTCGGCGGTCACCAGCCGAGGGCAAACCGATCGTGGCAGCTAGGCCCCGCCCAGCCTCACCGGGTGCCAGCTTCAAGTGGCCTCCCAGCCTCTCGGCAATCGCGCGGACGATCGCCAGGCCGAGCCCGGTCCCTGCCACGTTGGTATTGCTGCCGCGAAAGAAGCGTTCACCGGCGCGTGCCAATTCATCGGGCGGAATACCCGGTCCGTCGTCGACCACCGTGATCGATGCCAGCTGATCGCCCTGGCCCAGCCTCACGGTGACCTGTCCGCCACGCGGCGTATAACGAATCGCGTTGTGCAGCAGGTTGGACAAGGCCTCCTTGAGAAGGCCCGGATGCGCCATCACCCAAAGCGCTGGATCGGGCGCTTCGAGGCCGAGGTCGACGCCAGCGTCGCGCGCCTCGCTCCACCACTGCCGGGTCAAGCCTTCGGCCAGCCGAGTGGCGTCGACCGGCTCGGGCGTGATCTCCGTGCTGTCGGTGCGGGCCAGCGCCAGCATCTGATTGGTCTGCCGGACGGTCTCATCGAGTTGCACCTTGATCGCCTGCAAAGCGCTGCGCTGCTCGGCGGCATCGGCCCGCAAGGCGTAGCCCACTTGGGTGGCCATCGTCGCCAATGGCGTGCGCAACTGGTGCGAGGCATCGTCGACGAAGCGGCGCCGCGCCTCCGTCAACTGCCGATTGCGTTCGACATGGTGGTTGATTGCCTCGACCAGCGGGCGGACATCGGCGGGGATGCCACGCGCAGAAATCGGCGTCAGATCCTGGGCCGGCCGCGACTTGACCTCGTCGTGCAGCCGTGCCAGCGGACGCAAGGCCCACCCCACGGCCAATGCCAGCAGCCCCGACGCAGCCAGCACCAGCAGCAAATCGCGCGACACCGCCTGCAACACCAGTTTGCGCGTGAATTCATTGCGCGACTCGAGCGTTTCGGCAACCTGGATCACGACGCGTTGCGGCGTGATCTGGCCGGCCACCGGATGGTCGAGCACGCGCGCATATGAGCCAATGCGCACCGGGTCGCCGAAATACACAGCATCGTAGAATTGCGGCTTGCCGGTGAGCAGTGCAGACTTCGGCGCCGGCAGGTCGGCGTTGCCGATTTCAACCAGACCGTTTTCGGTGGCGACGCGGTAATAGACCTGCCCACTGGCAGTCAGCTGGAAGAACTCCAGCATCACGTAAGGCAGCTCGACTCCAAGACCGCCGCTGGCCGTCGAGATGTTGGCATCCATTGCCTTGATCGCGCCGTATAACGAGCGATCGTAGGCGGCGTTGGCCGCTTCGACCGAGGTGCGCCAGGTCAGCCACAATTCGGCGCCGATCACGCACAGCAGGCCCGGAAACAGGATCATCAGCAGACTGCGGCGCAGGCTGAACTGATGCCAGAAATCGAGTGTCAATCCACGCATTCGAGCACATAGCCGAGGCCACGCAGCGTGGTGATCTGAACCGGGCTTTCCGCCAGGCGCTTGCGCAGCCGATGGACCAGCACCTCGATCGCCTCGGGGCTCACCTCCTGCTCGTCGGAGAAAACCCGTTCGAGCAATTCGGCTTTCGACAAGGGCTCGCCGCTGTGCTGGATGAGCGCGCGCAAGGCGGCGTGTTCGCGCGGTGTCAGCGTAAGGGCTTCGTGAGCCAACGTGAATTGCTTGCTGGCGGCGTCGTAGGCCAAGGGACCGCAGGAGAAGCGCGGATGATCGCTGCCACGCGAGCGGCGGATCAACGCAATCAGCCGTGCCTCCAGTTCGGCAAGCTCGAACGGCTTGGCCAGAAAGTCGTCGGCGCCTTCGTGCAGGCTATTGACGCGCTCGATCAACGAATCACGCGCCGTCAGGATCAGCACCGGCAGTCGTTCACCGGCATCGCGCAGATCGGACAGGATCTCGTGTCCGCCGACACCTGGCAATCCCAGATCAAGAATCAGCGCGTCGTAGCGCGTGGCCTTGATGCTGCGCCGGACCATGCGGCCGTCGTCGATCCAATCGACATGAAAGCCGACCTGGCCGAGCGCCCGGACCAGCCAGGTGGCGAGCTCCTTCTCGTCCTCAGCAAGCAGGATGCGCATGAAGATACGGTCGATCGCAGGGCAAGATCAAGCCATTGGAAGACATCGGCCGATCGTGCAGCAAGCCATCCTGCAACGCAATGGCGGTAGATCCCGGGTTACCAAAGGAAAATTTGTAGGAGCGGCTTCAGCCGCGCTTCGGGCTTTTCACCAGGCACCACCACGGCGGAATCTGCACCTGAAAGCGCGGCTGAAGCAGCTCCTACGAAAGGAATCGACTTCAACGTTAATTTTCGGAGCGGCTTGAGCCGCGCTCATTTGGCGGCGGCGTCCAGTTTCAGCAACTCCGCACCTTCGGCAACCTGGTCGCCGACGCCGTACAGCATCTCGGCAACTACGCCGTCGCGCGGCGCATTCAGCGTATGTTCCATTTTCATCGCCTCCATCACCGCCAGTGCCTGACCGGCCTTCACCGTGTCGCCGGCCTTGACCATCAACGCAACCACCTTGCCGGGCATCGGGGCGGTCAGACGACCCCCTTCGCCGGCGCCGTCGGCCGCATGTGCGATCGGATCAAAATTTTCCAGCTCCAGCATGCCGGCATCAGCGAAGACCGCCATCTTCTCTCCGACCGCGTGGACGCTCAGCACATGGCGACGGTCGCCGAGCGTCAAGTCGTGCCGTCCGTCACCCAGATGACACGCAGTCAAGAGCCAGCTTTGCGAATCGGAGCCCGCCGCGCCCAGCCCCATGCCCAATCGCAGGGCACCGTCGTGCAAGCGCTCGAGCGTCGCCAGATGATGGGTCTTGTCGATCAACAGATCGAAGCGGCGACGCGCTCCGCCGTGGATGCGCCAGCCGTCGCGACGCGTCCACGGATCATCGCCTTCGAGCGTCGATTCCTGATGCAGCGCATGCGCGGCAACACCGGCCGCCGCCAATTCGAGCGGCAGCCCGGGTGCGTTGAACAAGGCCTCGTGCTCGCGCTCGATCAGCGCGGTATCGAGATCGGCGGTGCTGAAGGCCCGGCTGTTGACGACCCGGCGCAGAAAAGCCACGTTGGTCGACAAGCCGACGATGTGCGTCTGCTGCAACGCCGTGTCGAGGCGCGCCAGCGCCTGCGCGCGGTCTTCGCCCCAGACGATCAGCTTGGCGATCATCGAGTCGTAATACGGGCTGATCTCGTCGCCTTCGCGCACCCCGGCATCGACCCGCACCGGCCCTGGTTCGTGAAAGCCATTGGCATCGGCATTGCGCTGGAAGGACACATGCTCCGGCCAGCGCAGCACGCTCAAGCGACCGGTGGCTGGCAGAAATCCGGCGTCGGGGTTTTCGGCGCAGATGCGGGCTTCGATTGCGTGGCCGTGGATCCGCAATTCGTCTTGCAGCGCTGGCAGCCGCTCACCCGAAGCGACGCGCAACTGCCACTCCACCAGGTCGTAGCTGGTGATCGCCTCGGTCACCGGATGTTCGACCTGCAGCCGGGTATTCATCTCCATGAAATAGAAGCGGATGTCGCCATCGCCGTTCGGTTCGGCTATGAACTCGACGGTACCGGCGCCCACATAGCCGACTGCTTTGGCCGCTGCCACCGCGGCTGCGCCCATCTCGGCGCGCCGTTCGGCGCTCAGGCCGGGTGCGGGCGCTTCTTCCAGCACTTTCTGGTGGCGGCGCTGCACCGAACAATCACGCTCGAACAGGTAGACGCAGTTGCCGTGCGAATCGCCGAACACCTGGATCTCGATGTGGCGCGGCCGCGTGACGTAACGCTCGACCAACACGTGCGCGTTGCTGAAGCTGGCTTGCGCCTCGCGTTGGCACGAGGCCAGCGCGGCAGCGAAATCTTCCGCTCGCTCGACTTTGCGCATGCCCCGACCACCGCCGCCGGCGCTGGCCTTGATCAATACCGGAAACCCGATCCGCTCGGCCGCGCGCTGCAGCAGCGCCGGGTCGTTGTCGTCGCCGTGATAGCCGGGCACCAGCGGCACACCAGCCTTGTCCATCAGCGACTTGGCGGCCGACTTGCTGCCCATCGCCGCAATCGCATCGGCCGGCGGCCCGATGAACACCAGCCCGGCTTCGGCGCAGGCGCGCGCAAAATCCTCGTTCTCGCTGAGGAAGCCATAGCCCGGGTGCACCGCCTGCGCGCCAGTCGCTTTTGCAGCATCGAGGATGCGTTGCCATTGCAGGTAGCTGTCTTTGGCCGCATTGCCACCGACGTGAACGGCTTCGTCACAGGCATGCACATGCTGGGCGTGGACATCGGCGTCAGAGTAGACCGCGACGGTGCGCACGCCGAGACGGCGTGCGGTCTTGGCGACGCGGCAGGCGATCTCACCTCGGTTCGCGATCAGTATTTTGTCAAACATGCAGCTGCTCCATCGGGGTTCGAACGCTTTCGCAGACCACCGAACGAAGCGCGGCTGGAGCCGCTCCTACAACGCCGACGACGCTTGCGCCCTTAATTCGCAGGAGCGGCTTCAGCCGCGCTTCATTCGTTTCCACGTTCATCTCATCACATCCGGAAGATGCCGAACTTCGCATCCGGAATCGGTGAATTCAAGCTGGCGGACAGCCCCAGCGCCAACACACGCCGCGTATCGGTAGGATCGATGACACCGTCGTCCCACAGCCGGGCGCTGGCGTAATACGGGTGGCCTTGCAACTCGAACTGCTTGAGCAGCGGCGCCTTGAAGGCTGCTTCCTCGTCGCTGCTCCACTGCCCGCCCCGCGATTCGATGCCATCACGCCGCACCGTCGCCAGCACGCCTGCGGCTTGCTCGCCGCCCATCACGCTGATGCGTGCGTTCGGCCACATCCACAGGAAGCGCGGCGAGTAGGCCCGGCCGCACATGCCGTAGTTGCCGGCGCCGAAACTGCCGCCGATGATGATGGTGAACTTGGGCACGTTCGCAGTCGCCACGGCTGTCACCATCCTGGCACCGGCACGCGCGATACCGTCGTTCTCGTATTTGCGCCCGACCATGAAACCGGTGATGTTCTGCAGAAAGATCAACGGGATCTTGCGCTGGCAGCACAGTTCGATGAAGTGCGCACCCTTGTTCGCGCTTTCGGCGAACAGGATGCCGTTGTTGGCCAGGATGCCGACCGGCATGCCCTCGATGTGGGCGAAGCCGCACACCAGGGTCGCGCCGTAACGTGTCTTGAATTCGTCGAACTCGCTGCCGTCGACGATGCGCGCGATGATCTCGCGCACATCGAACGGCTTGCGCGCATCGGTCGGGATCACCGACAGCAGTTCCTCGGCCGGCAACGCAGGCGGCAGCGGAGTGCGCAAGGCCATGCCGTGCTGCTTGGTCCGGTTGAGGTGGCCAACCACCTCGCGCGCCAGCGCCAACGCATGCATGTCGTTTTCGGCAAGGTGATCGGCAACGCCTGACAGGCGCGTCGATACCTCACCGCCTCCGAGGTCTTCGGCACTGACGATCTCCCCCGTTGCCGCTTTCACCAGCGGCGGCCCGCCGAGAAAGATCGTTCCCTGGTTCTTCACGATGATGGTTTCATCGCTCATCGCCGGCACGTAGGCGCCGCCAGCCGTGCAGGACCCCATCACCACCGCCAGCTGCGGGATGCCCAGCGCGCTCATGTTGGCCTGGTTGTAGAAGATGCGGCCGAAGTGATCACGATCGGGAAATACATCGTCCTGGTTTGGCAGGTTGGCGCCGCCCGAATCGACCAGGTAGATGCAGGGCAGATGGTTCTGCTGCGCAATCTCTTGCGCACGCAGGTGCTTCTTGACGGTCAACGGGTAGTAGGTGCCGCCCTTCACCGTCGCATCGTTGCAGACGATCACGCACTCGACACCGGCCACCCGGCCGATCCCGGCCACCATGCCGGCGCAAGGCGCGGCGTCGCTGCCGTCTTTCTCGGGATAAATGCCGAGCGCGGCGAGCGGCGCGATCTCGAGAAACGGCGTATCGGGATCGAGCAGCATCTCGACCCGGTCGCGCGGCAGCAATTTGCCGCGGCCCAGGTGTTTGGCGCGCGCCGCCTCGCCGCCACCTTCGGCGATCTTTGCCAGCTTTGCATTCAGATCGTCGACCAGCGCGCGCATCGCAGCGGCATTGGCCTTCGATTCTTCGGACCGCGGATTGAGTTTGGATTTCAGCAATGCCATGTCAGATGCTCGCCTGCAACATAGGGTTCATCAAGCAGCAACCGCGGATCCGGCTTTGCCGGGCCGCCAGTTGCGCCCCTTTGGAGGGGGTGCGCCGAAGGCGCTCTGGGGGTGGTCAACTTGTCTCGGAGAAGAGTTCACGGCCGATCAGCATGCGGCGGATTTCCGACGTTCCAGCACCGATCTCGTACAACTTGGCGTCACGCCACAGCCGGCCGGTCGGGTACTCGTTGGTATAGCCGACACCGCCCAGCGCCTGGATTGCCTCACCAGCCATCCAGGTGGCCTTCTCGGCCGTGTAGAGGATCACGCCGGCGGCATCCTTGCGCAACGTGCGTGCGTGGTCGCCGCGGTCGCAGGCCTGCCCCACCGCATAGCCGTAGGCGCGGCAGGCCTGGAAGGTCGAATACATGTCGGCCAGCTTGCCCTGCATCAACTGGAACTCGCCGATGCTCTGGTTGAACTGCTTGCGCTCGTGCACGAATGGCACCACCACATCCAGGCACGCCGCCATGATGCCCAGCGGCCCACCCGACAAGACGATGCGTTCGTAGTCGAGCCCGCTCATCAGCACCTTGGCGCCATTGCCTTCGCCCCCGAGCACGTTTTCAGCGGGCACCTCGCAGTTGTCGAAAAACAGCGGATACGTGTTGGATCCACGCATGCCCAGCTTGTCGAGATGCGGGCCGGCGCTGAAGCCCTTGAAGCCTTTCTCGATCAGAAAGGCCGTCATGCCGCGTGCGCCCATGTTGGGCTCGGTCTTGGCGTAGACCACCAGCGTATCCGCATCGCCGCCGTTGGTGATCCACATCTTGCTGCCGTTCAGCACGTAGTGGTCGCCCTTCTTCTCGGCGCGCAGCTTCATGCTGACCACGTCCGAGCCGGCATTGGGCTCGCTCATCGCCAATGCGCCGACATGGTCGCCGCTGAGCAGTTTCGGCAAATATTTTCGCTTTTGCTCAGCGGTTCCGTTTCGGTTGATCTGGTTGACGCACAGGTTGGAGTGCGCGCCGTAGGACAGGCCGACCGAGGCGCTGGCGCGACTGATTTCTTCCATCGCAACCATGTGGGCCACATAGCCGAGGCCAGTGCCGCCGTCTTCTTCGGCAACCGTCAGGCCCATCGCACCGAGATCGCCGAGCTTCTTCCACAAGTCGGCCGGAAATTCATTGGCCTTGTCGATCTCGGCAGCGCGCGGCGCGATCTCGGCCTGGGCGAAGTCGCGCACCGCGTTGCGCAGCGCCTCGATGTCTTCGCCGAGCGGAAAGGTGAAAGTCGATTCGAACACGAAGCCTCCGCAAATCGCATGTTTGAGTAAGACTCAAAATGTACTCTGTCCTGATGCTGCCAGCAAGTCGCTCCCGCCTCATGGGTGGTCCGAATGCTCGGTATTAACCCTGCGTGTCAGCTTATTGAGTACACTTCAATTCATGCCGGACTCCGCCGTCACCAAGCCGCCAGTCGCACGCCGCCCGCCGGCCAGCGCAAAGAGCGAACAACGCATCCGCGACATTCTGCGCGTCGGCCGCGAGGTGCTGTCCGAACACGGCTACGAGCGTGCCACGACCATCGAAATCGCGCAGCGGCTGGCCATCTCGGAGGCCACCGTCTTCACCTACTTCCGTGGCAAGCGCGAACTGTGCATGCGGGTGATCGGTGACTGGTACGACGAGATCATCGGCGTGATCGAAACCGGCATGCCACACGATCAGCCGATCCGCGTCCAGTTCGAGTTCTTCATCCGCACCCACCTGCGGCTGTTCCTGATCCACGGCACCGGCATGTGCGCACTGGTGCTGTCCGAAGGACGCAGCAAGGGGCCCGGCCTCGGCGACAGTCTGCTGCCGCTGCAACGCCGCTACACCGCGCCGTTGATGGCGATGCTCGCGCGCGGTCAGGCCGGCGGAGAACTGCGCACCGACCTGCCCTTGCGCCTGCTCAGGCCGCTGGTGCTCGGGCCGATCGAACATCTCCTGTGGGAAGTAGTTGCTCAAGACAGATCAAGCGATCATCAAATCGACGTCGATGCGCTCTCACGCAGCGTGGTGCCGATGCTGTGGAGCGCGATCGAGGCGCCGGATCGGGAGTTGATGGCGTTGCGTGGGTTGCGGGATGAGGTGGTGGTGGCGTTGAAGAAGGTGGACGGGTATTGATCGGCGTTCGTGCGTACGAGCGGGATGCGCGATGCAGATGGATGAGAATTCCCAAACCTCTCAAATCCTGCCTGCGCAGCGGCTAGATTAGATCTGCCCCGGCCGACAGTTGATCCCCAGCTGTGCAGCGGTGATACTGCTTGGCCTCGGATTGACTGAACCGCAATGCCAACAAACGAATCCAATTACAACGACCTCGCGCGCGCTGAAATCCTCTGGAAAGCCGCCGACACTCTGCGCGGCCAAATCGACGCTGCCGAGTACAAACACGTCGTGCTCGGCCTGTTATTCCTCAAGTACATCTCCGACTCCTTCGAGGCTCGCCGTGACGAACTGAAGACTGAACTCGCCGCCGACGGCATCACCGGCCCGCAGCTCGAAAGTCTGCTGGAAAGCCGCGACGAGTACACGGCTGAACGTGTTTTCTGGGTACCGCCCGAGGCGCGTTGGCAGAACCTTCAGAACCAAGCGACGCGCGCAGATATCGCCACGCTGATCGACGATGCCATCCTCGCCGTCGAGCGCGACAACCTGGGCCTCAAGGGCAAGCTGCCGCGCGACTACGCCCGCCGCGGCATCGCTCCGGAGAAGATGAAGGGCCTGATCGACTTGATCGCCGACATCGGCTTCAAGGGCGACAGGTCCAAGGCACGCGACACGCTCGGCCGCGTCTACGAGTACTTCCTCAGCAAGTTCGCCGCAGCCGAAGGAAAGCTCGGAGGAGAATTTTTCACGCCGCGCAGCATCGTGCGCCTGCTGGTCGAGATGCTCGAACCCTACGAGGGCCGCGTCTACGACCCCTGCTGCGGCTCGGCCGGCATGTTCGTGCAGTCGGAGCGCTTCGTGCAAGCGCACGGCGGTCAAAAGACCGACCTCTCGATCTTCGGCCAGGAGTCCAACCCCACCACCTGGCGGCTGGCGCACATGAACCTTGCCATCCGCGGCATCGAGGCCAACCTCGGTGCCCAGCCCGCCGACAGCTTCCTGCGCAACCTGCACCCCGACCTCAAGGCCGACTACATCCTCGCCAATCCGCCGTTCAACATCTCGGACTGGTCGGGCAAGCTGCTGGCCGACGATGTGCGCTGGCGCTACGGCACACCGCCTACTGGCAACGCCAACTACGCCTGGATCCAGCACTTCATCCACCACCTGGCCCCTCCAAACGGCCATGGCGGCGGCGTGGCCGGCTTCGTGATGGCGAACGGATCGCTCTCTTCAGGCTCCGGCGGAGAGGGCGAGATCCGCCAGCGCATCGTCGAGGCCGACCTGGTGGAGTGCATCGTTGCGCTGCCGGCCCAACTCTTCCTGACCACCGGCATCCCCGCGTGCCTGTGGTTCCTCACCCGCGACAAGACCGGCCGGAACTTGAAGCACGGCGGGCGCAACCGCCAAGGCGAGACGCTGTTCATCGACGCCCGCAAGCTCGGCACGATGCAAACGCGCACGCTGCGCGTGCTGACCGGCGGCGATGATGGCGAGAGCATGCTGGCCGACGGTATGGGTGACCCGAGTTTTGATTCCGATCTCGGCCGCATCGTCTACGCCTTTCGTCAATGGCGCGGAGAACCGCCGCCCGTGTGGTGGGATGAGGCGCAGCACGGCGGGTGGTACTACGAGGACATCCCCGGCTTCTGCAAGGCCGAGACGATTGCGGGCGTCGGCAAGCACGGCTTCGTGCTCACGCCCGGCCGCTACGTCGGCGCTGAAGCCCAGGTGGACGACGGCGAACCCTTTACCGAAAAGTACCCGCGGTTGCTGGCGGAGCTGGAGGCGTGTTTTGGTGAGGGCGAGCGCTTGATGGCCGTTGTGCGCGAGCGGTTGAAAGGCGTCGGCGATGCCCGATAAAACCGAACCGCCCGAGCCGAGTGTGCCGGTTAGGCCGGACGGGCAGGTCCTCATTTATCAAGACGGGGCCACCAACCTCCAGGTTCGCCTGGAGGGCCCCACCGTGTGGCTGTCGCAGCGACTGATCGCTGAGCTGTTCCAGGTATCGGTGAAGACTGCAAACGAACACCTGGTCAACATATACAGCGAGCGGGAACTCGACGCCGAGGCAACTGTCCGGAGTTTCCGGATAGTTCAAATCGAGGGCAGCCGCCAGATCAGCCGGGCCATCGACCACTACAACCTCGACGCGATCCTGGCCGTTGGCTACCGGGTCCGCTCTGCCCGCGGCACCGCGTTCCGACAGTGGGCCACTGCCCGCTTGTCGGAGTTGCTTGTCAAGGGCTTCACGATGGACGACGAACGGCTGAAGGAAGGCCGATCTGTCGGAGTCGACTACTTCGACGAACTGCTCGAGCGCATCCGCGCCATCCGCGCCTCCGAGCGGATGTTCTATCAAAAGATCACCGACATCTACGCCACCAGCATCGACTACGACGCTGCGCATCCGCTCAGCCAGACCTTCTTTGCCACCGTGCAGAACAAGCTGCACTTTGCCATCCATGGCCGCACTGCTGCAGAGGTCATCAAGGGCCGTGCCGAGGCGGTCAAACCCAACATGGGCCTGACCACCTGGAAGAACGCGCTACACGGCCCCATCCGAAAAACCGATGTCGCCGTTGCCAAGAACTACTTGTCGCAGCCCGAAATAACCGAACTCAATCGCGTGGTGACCATGTACCTCGATTTCGCCGAGGACCAGGCCCGGCGTAAGAAGACGATGCACATGGAAGAATGGGTGCAGCGGCTCGACGCGTTTTTGCAGTTCAACGAGCGCAACGTGTTGACGCATGCTGGCACTGTCTCGCACCAACTGGCCGAAGCCCATGCGCACAGGCAGTTCGAGCAGTACGAAGCTGAGCGCAGACGCTTGGAGGCCGAGCAGCCGAGCGCTGATTTCGACCGGGCGGTGGAGGAGGTCATGCGGCTGCGGCTGAAGGTAAGCGCAGCGCCGGGGAAGGCTTGCGGGGCGAGGACAAGGATGAAGAAGAAGCCACGGGCAAAAAGCGGGCAGGATGACTGAAGCAATAAGAGTTAGTCCGCTCTTCCATGTCGTTCGCACAAATTGGAACTGGGTACTTCTCGGCGAGGTCTGCCGCAGTGGCGGCGGAGATATTCAGACAGGACCGTTCGGAAGTCAGCTTCACGCGTCTGACTATGTGCCAATTGGTGTGCCGTCGATCATGCCGCAAAATATTTCCCAAGATCGCGTGGATGTAGACGGCATTGCTCGCATCTCCGACAGCGACGCAGAGAGACTCTCTCGATATCGAGTGAAGCCGGGTGACATCGTCTACAGCCGCCGTGGTGATGTGGAACGAAGAGCGCTCATAACGGAACGTGAGGACGGCTGGCTCTGCGGCACCGGTTGTCTACGTGTTCGCTTCGGCGAAAGCGTTGTTGACCCTGTTTACGCATCGTATTTCCTGAGTCATCCAGCTTCGCGCGCGTGGGTCGCGCTCAACCGCGAAGCGCTGGCAGGCGACTTCAACACCATCCAGCTTCGCGCGCGTGGTCGCGCGCCACGCAGTTGGCGCAACAATGCCGAATCTGAATACCTCCATTCTGGGAGGTCTCCCGTTTCTGCTGCCGTCTCACGACGAACAACTCGCCATCGCTGGCGTCCTTGGCGCGCTCGATGACAAGATGGAGCAGAACCGGAGAACTGCGCGTGCGCTGGAGCAGCTGGCGCGAGCGATCTTTCGGGCTTGGTTCGTGGACTTCGAGCCGGTGAAGGCCAAGGCCGCCGGCGCTGGCGCCTTCCCTTTGATGCCCCAACCCGTCTTCGACGG
>JBBRID010000069.1:0-12240 GCA_038221635.1 Burkholderiales bacterium | reverse complement strand
GGCGTCGTTCAGTGCGTTCGTGGTGATCGCGGTCAGCGCCTTGTTCGGCTTGAAGATGTCCATCGAGGGCGTGGTCATGACGACCCCTCGCCCGGCGGGTACGGCGGCCGATCCCCCGAGGGGATGCGGGCCGGCTTGGGAGCGGCCCGGCGCTCGGCCCATGACGACCCCTCGGCCGACGACTGCAGTCCCGCCAGCGTGCGCAGCAGGCGCAGGCCATCGACGGTGCGCGGCCCGTACCAGCTCAGCGCCTCGCCGTCGACCAGCTGCACCTCGGCATTCGGACACAAGGCCTGCGCCTCGTCGAGGTGCGCTTCGGTGAAGGCGTAGGGCTCTGAACTGAGCAGTACCCGGTCGACGTCGATCAGCCAGGGCTCGTCGCCGTTGAGTGCCGGATACCGGCCCGCGCCGGTCGCGCCGCCATCGACCGCCGGCATCGTCTGCCAGTTCACGCGCGCCAGCATTCGCGAGATGTAGGTATCCCGCGCAACCGTCATCCATGGGCCGCGCCAGATCAGATACAAGACATTCTGTTGTGGCCGCTGTTGCGGGCAGGTAAGTGCCAGCTCGTCGCGCAAGCTTGCCTGCAGCGCCTGAGCGCGTTCGCTCAGGCGTCGGCTGTCTGGCGCGGCAATCCCCGGCGCGTTGGCAAAGACGGCGACCATCTGGTCGATCAGCGCGGCGACATCGTCCGGCCCTTGCGGATGGGTAACGACGATCTGCGGCCGCGAATGCGCCGGCCAGGCTTCGATGTCGCGGATCGTCTCGAGCCGGTTTTCATCGACGTTGACGAGCAGATGGCTTGACCCGAGCACGCGCAGACGGTCGAGCCGGACATCCTTTGTACCCCCCACTTTGGGGACGTCGCGCACGATCTCTGACGGGTGAATGCAGAAGCCGGTGCGTGCAACAAGGTATTCGTGCAAGCCGAGCGACGCCAACAGCTCGGTCAGGCTGGGCACCAGGCTGGCAATTCTCAAACGGGGCGATGACATCGTGGACAAGAACCGGTTGTTCCCCGAGCTGGTGCGAAGTCGATGATAGCGGCGGCTTCGTTGAAGGCAATTTCCCCACACTTTCGTTGCGGCAGGCGCGATAAGACTTTGCCAGCAACGCGAAAATGAATTGATAATGGAATTTCGTGCATGGAGTCCGCGCCTTCGCTTGAAATGGGTCAGGATGGGTAGAAGCTCCACATGGATATCTGAGTCATCAGGAATGAAAGGCGCTCTAGATGGGCAATAAACTCTATGTCGGAAACCTCGCCTACAGCGTGCGCGACGACACTCTTCAACAATCGTTTGGGGCATTCGGTACCGTAACGTCGGCCAAGGTCATGATGGACCGCGAAACCGGTCGATCAAAAGGCTTCGGCTTCGTCGAAATGGGGTCAGATGCTGAAGCACAGGCCGCGATCAACGGCATGAACGGCCAGATGGTCGACGGCCGCGCCGTGGTCGTCAACGAGGCCCGCCCACGCGAAGAGCGTCCGGGTGGCTTCGGCGGCGGCGGCGGTGGTCGCTCCGGCGGCGGCGGTGGTGGATACGGCGGCGGCGGTGGCGGCTACGGTGGTGGTGGCGGTGGTCGCTCCGGCGGTGGCGGTGGTTACGGCGGCGGTGGCGGCAGCGGCAGCGGCGGCGGTGGTGGGTTCGGCGGCGGCGGCGGCAGTCGCGGCGGCTACGGAAGCGGCGGCAGCGGCGGCGGTGGTGGTGGTGGCCGTCCGAGTGGCGGTGGCGGCGGTGGCCGCGGCGGCTACTGAACATTCCCAGACCTCCTGCCGCTTCGCGGCAGGCTCCCCTCAGGGAAAAAAGGAAAACCGGGCCGGCTCAGCGTTTCGTTGAAACGCCGGGCTGGATCGAGGCAAAGCAGATCCCGCGCAAGCGGTTTGATCGTGCAGTGAACAAGGCGGTGGCGCGAATGCCCACCGCCTTTTCTATTTCGCGGCGTCGCTTGGCGAGGTCTATTCGTCGCGCCGTCGTTTGCGCGGCCGCCCGGCCAGCAGGCGATCGAACACCGGGTTCGGCAACAGTCGCAGCAATTTGGCAACCACCCCCATCTGCCAGGGTATGACGCGGTAGCTGACACCGGCTTCGATCGCCTGGAATGCCTTGTCGGCAAACTTGTCCGCAGGCATCAGAAACGGCATTGCGTAGCGGTTCTTCTGGGTCAACGGCGTGTCGATGTAGCCGGGTCCGAGAGTCACGACCCGAATCCCGTCGCTGCGGCATTCGCCACGCAGACTCTCGCAATACGCAATCACACCCGCCTTGCTGGCGCAATAAGCGCCATGCCCCGGCAGGCCACGAATGCCGGCCACGCTGGAGATGCCGACCAGTGTGCCGCTGCGCCGTTCGCGCATGCCGCTCAGAAACGGTTGGAACGTAGCGGCCATGCCGAGCAGGTTGGTTTCCAGACTGGCCCGCATCACATCGAGGTCGGCGAAATCTCCGGTATCGAAGCCGACGCTGATGCCCGCGTTGGCGATCACCACGTCGGGCAAGCCTTGCTCGGCGATGCAGCGGCGTCCGGCCTCAGTGATCGAATCGATGTTGCGTACATCGGCGCACAGCACCTGAACCCGCGCTGGCTCGAGGCCCTCGGTCGCCACCCACTCAGCGACGGTTTCGGCGCGGCGCGCCATCAGACAGAGCCGGTAGTTGGCACGGGCAAAACGCGCGGCCAGCGCCTGACCAATCCCGCTCGACGCTCCGGTGATGACGACCAGCGGCCCCGTGTTGCGATTGGTCATGGCGGCGCCGCCCCCCCTTCAGCGCGAAGGCCGCTCGACGGCCGGAAACGTCGCGCGCACACGGCCGTTGAGCTGCAATCGTCGGTCGTCGTGCTTGTAGTCGAGGCTGTCGGCGCGCAGTTGATTGACGCCGTGCCGGATCGTCACCGGCAAGTGCGAGCGCAACTCTCCGGTGCTCAAGAAGGCATGCATGAACTCGCCGCGGAACTCGATCTCCGGCTGACCGGTTGCCGCGTCGCGAACCACCTTGGCATCTCCCAGCAACTGGACTTCGGAACCATCCCCATTGCTGACGGCCTGCCGAGCGGTTGCCACGGTCACCTGGCCATCTGGCTGGAAGGCACGAATCCGCGGGTTGTCGACCTCGATGGTCTCGGTGTCCGGATAGTGCCGCAATTCGTCACCCTGTATGCGAACCCGCAAATGCCCGTCGGGCGCGAAGCGTTCGACCATGAACTTGTTCATCGTGTAGTCGGGCACGTGCATCGGCACCACCGAGCCCCCGTCGACATCGGCCTGCGGCGAATTCTCGACCAGCCACCATGTCGCCAAAGCCAACACGCCCATCACAAGCAGCGGCAGATACCCGGCCACCAGTTCGCGCAGCCGATACGTCATCGGCACCTTGGTCGGGGTGTCGTCTGCTGAACCGGAACGCGCCGATGGCGCCAGCGTCCGGCCCGCCGTGATTTCAGTGCCCGCCACCATCCAGCGTCCCCAGGTGGCCGTGCAGCAGCTTGGCATAGCGCCCTGCTGCAGTGAGCAACAGATCGCAGCACTCGCGCGCCGCCCCATGGCCACCGAGCGCGGTCGTCACCAACGTGGCAACTGCCTTGACCTCGACATGGGCATTGGCCGGTGCGCAGGCAAAGGCCGCCCGCACCATCAACGGCAGATCGGGCCAGTCGTCGCCCATCACCGCCAACTGGTCCCAACCGATGCCCAGGCCGGCCAGCAGCGGTTCGGCGGCAGCCAGCTTGTCGGCCGCGCCATAGGCCGCATGCTCGATGCCGAGGTCGGCAACCCGGCGGCGCACGGCCGGCGAATCGCGGCCGGTGATGACCAGCGGCACGATGCCGCCACGGGCCAGCAACTTGAGTCCGTGGCCATCGAGCGTGCTGAAGGCCTTGAACTGCTCGCCGTGCTCGCCGATGTAGATGCGGCCGTCGGTCAGAACACCATCGACATCGAAGATCGCAGCCCGGATGCCTTGTGCCTTCAGCAGCAACTCGGGGTCGAAGGCGATTGCCGGTTGCAACGAAAAGGTGCCGGCCATCAGATCACCTTGGCCCGCATCAGATCGTTGGAGTTCAGCGCGCCGATCAGTTTGTCGTTGGCGTCGACCACCAAGACGCTGGTGATGCGAAAACGCTCCATCACACCGGCCGCGTCGACGGCCAGATCATCGCTGCGCACCAGCCGTGGTCCGGTATGCATCACCTTCGCCGCGGTCAGGCCGCGCAGATCGGTTTCATGCTCGATCAGGCGCCGCAGGTCGCCATCGGTGAAGATGCCAAGCACGCCATTGTTGCCATCGACCACCGCGCTGAATCCCAGGCCCTTGCCGGTCATTTCGCGTAAAACTTCGTTCAGGCCGGTATCGGGGCCGACCTTCGGCAGGGCCTCGCCGCTGCGCATCAGATCACGCACATGCATCAGCAATTTGCGGCCCAGGCTGCCGCCCGGATGCGAGCGCGCAAAATCAGCCTCGCGAAAACCACGCGCGTCGAGCAACGCCACCGCCAGCGCATCGCCCAGCGCCATCTGCGCCGCGGTGCTGGCGGTCGGCGCGAGGTTCAGCGGGCAGGCCTCCTGATCGACCGCACTGTCGAGCACGAAGTCGGCATGGCGCGCCAGTGTCGATTCGGCACGGCCAGTCATCGCCACCAGGCTCACGCCCAGGCGCTTGATCGCCGGCAAGATCGCCGCGATCTCATCGCTGTCGCCCGAATTGGATATCGCCAGCACGATGTCGCCGGGAATCACCATGCCGAGGTCGCCATGGCTGGCCTCGCCCGGGTGGACGAATATCGCCGGCGTGCCGGTCGACGCCAGCGTGGCAGCGATCTTGCGTCCGACATGCCCGCTCTTGCCCATTCCCATCACGACCACGCGACCACGGCAATTCAGCATCGCCTCGACGCTGCGCGAAAAGCTGTCACCCTGGCGGCTCTTCAGGCCAATCAGCGCAGCGGCCTCGATGTCGAAGGTGGTCCGCGCCAGCGCCAAAGCGCGCTCGGGATCGAACGGGCGCAGCGGTGCGGCGGTCAGCGGCGGTGTTGAAAGGGGTTCGGTTGCCAAAGACTGTCGATTAGGATGAGGCATGTGTCCTGCGTCATTGTAGGCACGCACCCTGCACAACGAGCCAATGGCCTCCACCCTCGCGCTTGTCCTGCTTTACCTGGTCGCCGCCGTGGCCGGGGTGGTGGCATGCCGCTCGCTGAAACTGCCGCCGATGCTCGGCTACCTGGCCGTCGGCGTGGTGATCGGCCCGAACGCGCTGGCGCTGGCGCAGGATTCCGTCGGCATCCGCTATCTGGCCGAGTTCGGTGTCGTCTTCCTGATGTTCGTGATCGGACTCGAGTTCAACCTGCCAAAGCTGAAAAGCATGCGCAAGCTGGTGTTCGGGCTCGGTCTGGCGCAGGTTTTCCTGACCATCATCGGCTCGGTGGCCGGTCACTTTCTGCTGGTCTGGCTGTTCTCGTTCACCAACCGGCCCTGGGAGCTGTCGTGGCAGGGCGCCATCGTGCTCGGCAGCGCGATGGCCATGTCGAGCACCGCCATCGTCGTCAAGCTGATGGCCGACCGGCTCGAGATGGAGAGTGAACACGGGCGCCGCGTGATGGGTGTGCTGCTGTTCCAGGATCTGGCCGTCGTCCCGCTGCTGGTGCTGATTCCGGCGCTCAACTCGTCCGGCAGCGAGATGGCGGTTTCGTTGGGATTGGCCGCGGTCAAGGCGATCGCCCTGCTGACCGTGCTGCTGGTCGGTGGGCAGCGCGTCATGCGCTGGTGGCTGACGCTGGTGGCGCGCCGCAAGAGCGAAGAGCTGTTCGTGCTGAACCTGCTGCTGATCACGCTCGGGCTGGCCTGGCTCACCGAACACTTCGGACTGTCGCTGGCGCTCGGCGCCTTCGTCGCCGGCATGCTGATCGCCGAAACCGAATACAAGCACCAGGTCGAGACCGACATCCGACCGTTCCACGACGTTCTGCTCGGCCTGTTCTTCATCACCATCGGCATGAAGCTCGACTGGCGGCCGGTGCTCGACCAATGGCTGCTGGTGTTGTTCCTCAGCCTGATTCCGGTCCTCGCCAAGTTCGTGCTGGTGGCGGCCATCTCGCGCCTGTTCGGGTCGGCGCCGGGTGTCGCGCTGCGCACCGGGCTGTACCTTGCGCAGGCCGGTGAATTCGGTTTCGTGCTGCTGACGCTTGGCGCCGAGCAGCAGCTGATCGATCCGGTATGGCTCAGCCCGGTGCTGGCGAGCATGGTGCTGTCGATGCTGGCGACGCCATTCCTGATCATGTACAGCAACCGCATCGTTATGCGGCTGTCGGCAACCGACTGGTTGATGCAGTCGGTAGCGATGACAACAATCGCCAAACGGTCGATCAACACCGAGGCCCACGTGATCATCGCCGGATATGGCCGAAGCGGGCAGAACCTGGCGCGCATCCTCGACGGGGAACACATTCCCTACATGGCACTCGACCTCGACCCCGACCGCGTGCGCCAGGCCGCCGCCGCGGGGCAGAGCGTGGTTTTCGGCGACGCGGCCCGCCTGCAGAGCCTGATGGCCGCCGGCCTGGCGCGCGCCAATGCGGTGGTCGTCTCGTACCACGACACCCCGTCGGCCCTGCGCATCCTGCGTCTGGTACAGGCCCATGCGCCCAAGGTGCCGGTGATTGTCCGCACGATCGACGATTCCGACCTCGAAAAGCTGCAGGCCGCAGGCGCGACCGAGGTGGTGCCTGAGGCGATCGAAGGCTCGCTGATGCTGGCCAGCCACGCGCTGGCGCTGGTCGGCGTGCCGATGCGCCGCGTGATCCGAGTCGTACAGGAGCAGCGTGATGCACGCTACGGCCTGCTGCGCGGCTATTTCCACGGCGCCGACGACGATACCGTCGATGAACACAACAACGCCCGTCTGCTCAGCGTCACGATGCCACATGCGGGCCCGTGTGTCGGCAAGAGCGTGTCGGCGCTGGCGCTGCATGCCATCGGCGTGTCGGTGGCGTCGATACGCCGTGCTGCCGGTCAGGTTGTGCCACCCGACGACGCCCTTGTGCTGCGGCCTGGCGATACGCTGGTGCTGTCAGGCCTGCCCGAAGCGCTGGCGCTGGCGGAGAACAAGCTGCTGACAGGCGGCGGCGCTGTCTCCCGCTGACCGCAGCGCGGCGAAAAGGCGCCGCTCGTACCTCAGGTGAATGGGGTATGCCGGGTCAAGGTGCTGCGCATCCGAGTTGCCATCACGACGCCGGCCGCGCGCAGAAAGTCGAGCGCTATCTGCGGCACACGCTGCGCCATCTGCTCGAAGCGCTGTCCGCTCAATGCCCACAGGGTGCATGGCGTCAATGAGCTGACGCTGGCCATGCGCGGGTTTTCGCCGAACAGGCTGGGCTCGCCGACGATCGCCCCGGCCCGCATGATCGCGATCTGCGCGCTGCCCGGCGGGCCACCGGTGACGTACACCTGCAGCGAGCCGCGGCCCAGAAAATAACAGACACGGTCGGTTTCTCCCTGCTCGATCAAGACCTCGCCCTCCTTCATCTCGAAGGGGATCAGGTAGTTGCCAATCGTCTGCCATTGCACCATCGAGAACCCCGACTTGAACGCATCCGGCGCATTCAGGGTATCGATGGCTTCGACCAGTTCAGTCATTTCCATGGCGGGTGTGGGGGCAGCTGGGCTCAGGACAATTATGCGCGGCGTGCCAAATCGAACAAGCCAGCAAACCCGCGGTCAGCACAGATGTTGCATCCCGTGACACTCCCCGGCAACCACCACACATAGACCTGGGTTTGCACCGGAACGCGCACCCCGATACGCTTGCGACCATGACCCAGGATACTGAAGCGCACATCCGTGACATCGACGCGGCTGCCGGCCACGATGCCATGCATATCGATTTCGACAACAGCTATGCCCGCGAGCTCGACGGCCTGTACGTACGCTGGCAGCCCGCGCCCGCGCCGTCGCCGCGGTTGCTGTGGCTGAACCTGCCCTTGGCTGGCGAACTGGGCCTCGATGGCAACGCGCTGGCCGGGCCGGCGGGCCTCGCGATGTTGTCGGGCAATCGCCTGCCGGATGGTGCCGATCCGCTGGCCCAGGCCTACGCGGGTCACCAGTTCGGCAACTTCTCGCCGCAACTCGGCGACGGCCGGGCGTTGCTGTTCGGCGAGGTGATCGACCGCCACGGAAATCGTCGCGACCTGGCGTTCAAAGGCTCGGGCCGCACACCGTTTTCCCGTGGCGGCGACGGCAAGGCGGCGCTCGGCCCGGTGCTGCGAGAAGCGCTGATCGGAGAGGCCATGCAGGCGCTCGGCATCCCGACCACCCGCGCGCTGGCGGCGGTGGCCACCGGCGCGCCGGTGCAACGCGACCGCCAGTTGCCCGGCGCATTGCTGACCCGCGTGGGGTCCAGCCACTTGCGCGTGGGCACATTCGAGTTTTTTGCCGCCCGGCGCGACCAGGCGCTACTGAAGCGACTGGCCGACTACGCCATTGCCCGCCATGACCCCGCACTGGCCGGCAACCCAGATCGCTACCTGGGTCTGCTGCAAGGCGTCGTCGAGCGCCAGGCCGCGCTGATCGCGCAATGGATGGGGGTGGGCTTCATCCACGGCGTGATGAATACCGACAACATGACGATCTCCGGCGAAACCATCGACTACGGCCCCTGCGCCTTCATGGAAGCCTACGATCCTCACACCGCGTTCAGCTCGATCGACACCCAGGGTCGATACGCCTACAGCAACCAGCCCGGCATCGCACAGTGGAACCTGCTTCGCTTTGCAGAAGCCTTGCTGCCGCTGATCGATGAAGACGGTGAACGTGCGGCGCAGCGGGCTGTCGAGGCTGTCAACCGCTTCGACGAGCATTACGCGGCTGCCAGCCTCGCGGTGTGGCGGACCAAGCTGGGGCTGATGGGCTCATCGGACGGCGACCGTGCGTTGGCCGACGATTTCCTTGCGCTGTTGCACACCGCCCAGATCGACTTCACGCTGGCCTGGCGACGCCTGTGTGATGCCGCTGGCGGCAACGAGCTGCCCTTGCGTGCGCTGTTCGGCGAAAGCCAGGCGGCGTTGGAGCCTTGGCTTCAACGCTGGTGTCAGCGTGTGCAGCAACTACCCACGATGGCGTCGAACGAATGCTTGCTGACGATGCGCCGTGCGAACCCGATCTACATCGCGCGCAACCACCAGGTCGAGGCCGCCTTGGCTGCCGCCGTCGACGACGACGACCTCGGCCCGTTCGAGCGCCTGCTCGGCGTTCTCGCAAATCCCTTCGACGAAAGCGAACAACACGCCGCCTATGCCGAGCCGGCGCCACGCGATGTGACCGAGGCCTACCGCACGTTCTGCGGCACCTGAAGCAAGAATCACTCGCCGATGCTGGTTATCGATGCCGACGCCACCCGCGAGGCGCTGCCGTTCGAACGCCTGATTCCGGCCCTGCGGTCGCTGTTTGCATCCGGCTGCACCGTTCCGCCGCGGCACGTTCACACCATTCCTGCCGCGCCGGGTGAACAGTTCACGTCGTTGATCATGCCGGCCTGGCTGGAAGGGCGCTACTACGGCGTCAAGACCATCAACATCGCGCCGGGCAACGCAGCCCGCGGCCTGGCCGGACTGCACGCCAGCTACGTGCTGTACGACGGCGTCACCGGCGTCCCGCTGGCGCTGATCGATGGCGACCAGATCACCACCCGCCGCACTGCAGCCGCATCGGCGCTGGCTGCGTCGTGGCTGGCACGTGCCGATGCGGGTCACTTGCTGGTCGTTGGCGCCGGCCAGGTGGCGCGCCTGTTGCCGCAGGCCTATCGATGCGTGCGCCCGATCGAGCGGGTCTCGATCTGGGCCCGGCAGAGCGCACAGGCCGAAGGTTTTGCCAACGAACTGCGAAGCCAGGGCATCGACGCCCACGCCGCACCCGACCTGCAAGCCGCGGCAAAGGCCGCCGACATCGTCAGCTGTGCCACGCTGGCCACCGAACCACTGATCCAGGGCCACTGGCTGCGCCCGGGCAGCCACCTCGACTTGATCGGCAGTTTCACACCGGCTATGCGCGAAGCCGACGACGCGTGCTTCGTTGACGCCGCGCTGTATGTCGACACCGAAGAGGCCCTGCAGAAAAGTGGCGAGCTGCTAGGCCCGTTGTCGCGCGGCATCTTCCGCCCAAGCGATGTGCGCGGCACGCTGTTCAGCCTGTCGCGCGGTGAGGCAACCGGGCGAACATCACCCGATCAGCGCACCGTCTTCAAGTCGGTCGGCCTCGCACTGGAAGACCTGGCCGCGGCGATCACCGTCTGGGAAGCGCAAAACAAGCCGTAGGAGCGGCTTCAGCCGCGCTTCCTCGTACTGTCCCGGACTCATTTCCCGATACAAAACCGCCCGAAGATCTCCCCCAGCAGATCATCCGGCGTGAACTCCCCGGTGATTTCAGACAAGGCTTCCTGCGCCGATCGCAGCTCCTCGGCCAGCAGGTCGAGTGCCGCGTCGGCAAGCGCCGCCTGCGCCTGAGCTTCGGTCAAGTGTGCGCGGGTTCGGCGCAACGCGCCAACGTGGCGGCTGCGTGCGATGAACAACCCTTCGGGGCGTGAATGCCAACCTGCGAGTTCGAGCAGGCACTGGCGCAGCGCGTCCAGCCCTTGCCCGGTGGCTGCCGACAAGCTCAGCAGCCTGTCGTGCGCCTTCGCAATCGCCGTCGGCAACTTCGGCTGCGGCGCATCTGCGGCGGCCAGATCGGTCTTGTTGAACACATGCAGCACGCGGTCGCGGCCGGCGTGATGGGCGAGCAAGCGTTCGGCGATTCGCAGGTTGCCGGCTTCGTAGGCCGGCTCGCCGATGCGCGTCAGGTCGTGCAGAAAGATCACCGCATCGGCGGCCTCGATTTCGGCCCAGCTGCGAGTGATGCCGATGCGTTCGACTTCGTCGCCGGTCTCACCGAGTTCGCGCAGCCCCGCGGTATCGATCACGTGCAAGGGCACCCCGTCGATCTGGATGGTTTCGGTAACCTTGTCGCGCGTGGTTCCGGCAATCGGCGTGACGATTGCCAGCTCGGCGCCGGCCAATGCATTCAGCAGCGAGCTCTTGCCGACATTGGGCTGGCCGGCCAGCACGACCTTGATGCCCTCGCGCAGCAAGGCGCCCTGGCGCGCCCGTGACAACACCGTGTCGACCTGCCCGGCCACACGGTCGAGGCGGCCACGCGCATTCGCCTTCTCGAGAAAATCGATCTCCTCTTCGGGAAAGTCGAGCGTCGCCTCAACCAGCATGCGCAGCGAGATCAATTCATCGCGCAGCCGGTTGATCTCGGTCGAGAAGCCACCGCTTAGCGAGCGGCTGGCCGAGCGGGCTGCGGCTTCGGTGCTGGCGTCGATCAGATCGGCCACCGCCTCGGCCTGAGCCAGGTCGAGCTTGCCGTTCAGGAAGGCACGTTCGGTGAACTCGCCCGGCGTAGCAAGCCGCAGGCCGATCGCTTCTCCGGCCTGCAGGCAACGCGCCAGCAGCAACTGCAGCAGCACCGGCCCGCCATGCGCCTGCAGCTCCAGCACGTCTTCGCCGGTATAGCTGTTGGGCGCCGGGAAATACAGCGCCAGGCCCTGGTCGAGGAATGTACCGTCGCTGCCGATGAATGGCAGCAGGGTGGCGTGCCGCGGAATCAACCTGCGGCCACACAGCGCCTGCACCACGGCATCGATGCCCTGCCCGGAAACCCGCACGATGCCGACCGCGCCTCGCCCCGGCGCAGTGGCCACTGCAACGATGGGGTCGGCGTGGCGGGCAAGCATGACTGGTATGTGAGGCGAACAACCGGACGGCAAGCCAGGCCGGCTGCCGTTGCGCTATCGCTTCAGAAACGCCGGTAGCGTGATCTTCTTCTTCGGTGGCAATACACCCAGCTTCTTGTTGATCAGGTACTGCTGTGCGATCGACAGGATGTTGTTGGTCAACCAGTACAACACCAGACCAGCCGGGAACACGAAGAACATCACCGAGAACATCAGCGGCATGATCCACATCATCTTGGCCTGCATCGGATCGGGTGGCGTCGGGTTCAGCCAGGTCTGCAACAGGCTGGTCAGCGTCATCAGGATGGGCAGGATGAAATACGGGTCTTTCGCCGACAGGTCGGTGATCCACAGGATCCACGGCGCGTTGCGCATTTCAACGCTCGACAGCAACACCCAGTACAACGCGATGAAGAACGGCATCTGTGCCACGATCGGCAAGCAGCCGCCCAGCGGATTGACCTTCTCCTCGCGGTAGATG
>JBBRID010000068.1:0-12266 GCA_038221635.1 Burkholderiales bacterium | reverse complement strand
AAGCCGTCAACACCCGTGACCGGCTGGCCATCGCCGCCGAGGGCGGTGAAATCAGCGAACAAGGCGCCCGCGACCTGAGCGACGCGCTGGAGTTCCTGTCGGGTCTGCGGATTCAGCATCAGGCGCGGCAGATGGCGCAGGGGCTGGTGGCAGACAACATCTTGTCACTGACCGAGCTGAGCAACTTCGAGCGCAGCCAGCTGAAAGATGCGTTTGCGGTGGTGCAGTTGCTGCAGACAGTGTTGGCGCAGCGGTATCGGTGAGGGGCAGCGAAGTTTGACTCGCAACGTATTCATGACTGGTCGCGTCGGTGGTACTCCGGAAGTGGTCACACTGCGAATGAGCACGGCCCAAGCCTGATGCCCCACCCCACAAGGAGATTCCCATGAAGTCAAGAAGCATTTTTTTCGCAGCTCTGTTGTCACTCGTTGCCATTTCGTCGAACGCGGCTGATGGTCTGGTCGAACTGAAGAGTCCGTACGGCGCCAAGAAGACCATGGATCGCCTGGAGGCACTGGTCAAGAAGAAGGGACTGAATGTCTTTGCCCGAATCGACCATGCGGCTGGCGCAGCGAAGATCGGCAAGACATTGCGCCCCACCGAACTTCTGATCTTCGGTAACCCGCAAGGGGGCACGCCCTTCATGGAGTGCGCGCAGACGGTCGGCATCGATCTACCGTTGAAGGCACTGACGTGGGAGGATTCCAATGGACAGGTTTGGATTGGCTACAACGATCCTGAATACCTGGCGAAGCGCCACGCGGTTCCGACGTGTGCAGTTGCCGCGAATCTCCAGAAGGCAGTGTCCGGTTTTGTGGAAGCAGCGGTTGCCAAGTAAAGGATCGGAGAGACCGGAACTAGCAGAATAATCGGCCCCACCGCCGCATATCGTTCCGAAGCGCGCTGCGGTGGCGCCTGATCCCTGCTCAACCGCGCAACATCATCATGCTTCGAACCCTGCTCGTTCCGCAGCCTGGGAATCGCCGATGAGGTTCGTGCAAAGGCGGCGGCACTGTTCCTCGCCACCGTCACCGCCAGGGGTGGCGATGACGTGGTTCTCGGCAAGGACATGCTGGCGCTGAAATAACGCAGCCTCAGCGGTTCCCGACAACCTGAAGACCCAATCCGTTCTGCTGGCTGATTTCCGAGATCAGCATCGCGAAACGCGGTGATGTGCGCATTGCGTCATAGCGCCCTTCCGACGCCAGCACAAAGGGGTCCGTGAAGTCCGTGCCGCCTTCGTTTTCGCGGTGGCTGGCAGCAGCGCCGGATTCGCGCCAGATCTGCGTGTCGGCAACAACCTGGGCACGCGTCAGCATCGGGGCCGGAATCGCAGGATCGGGCGGATTTGCACCACCGGTTTCCTGAGCCACCGCAGCGGACAGGAGGCACAGCGGCGCGATCAACAACGTGAAGATTTTCGAGCAGTTCATGATGCACCTTTCAAGGGTTGAGGACGGCCGTCGTGCTCACCACGAAACGGCCGGTCGGTCCCTGGGCCGGTGCTTGTTCCGGCATCGGGGAGTCGACGTGCAAAGCTTAGGATTCGCCGTCTTGCGGCTCATCAGCACTCTGAAGGACACGCGCTGCGCACACCCACAAACGTGATGACGGACCGCTCAGTATTTCAAGCGTGCGAACCAGGTCTTCTGAGCCGCGTCGCGCGCCTGTCCCAGCGTCAGAATGCCTTGATCAGCCAGCAGCGGGATCAGCTTGATCAGCACCTCGGCAGTCACCATCGCGTCGCCCAGCGCGGTGTGGCGGCCAATCACGGTGATGCCGAAACGCTCGGCGATGGCTTCGAGGCGGTGCGAGGCCTGGTTCGGATGCACCACCGCCGACAGCAGCAGCGTATCGAGCACCGGCAGGTCGAAAACCACGCCGGTCTGCGCCTCCTTCAGCTGCAGAAATCGCATGTCGAAGGCTGCGTTGTGCGCCACCAGCACGGTATCGTCTGCATAGGCGCGAAACGCCGGCAACACGGCATCGAGGGTTGGTTGGCCCACCACCCGATCGGGCGTGATGCCGTGGATGGGACTCGACGCTTCGGGAATCGATCGCCTCGGATCGATGATCTGCTCGAAGCATTCGCTGTTGAGCAATTTGCCGTTGACGACGCGCGTGGCGCCGATCTGAATGATTTCGTCGCCACCTGACGGGTCGAGGCCGGTGGTTTCGGTATCGAACACCGTGTAGGCCAGCGACGTTAGCGGTCGGTCCTCGAGTTCGCGGCCGAGCCCGGTGCTGCCGAACAGGTCGAAATCGAAATATTCGGGCCGACTTTCATTGCGGATCAAGGCATTGACGCCCTGCTGCTGCGCCGCCGCGGCCAGTGGCAGCAGGAAACGGAAGAAGGCCTGCTGGCGGGCGCGATCACGCTCGAACCAGAATTCCCCACCGTGGCGAGTGACCACGTCGCGAATCGTCAGCGGACCCGCCGCGCCGCCGCCGGACATCGAATCGAGCTCCCAGCTCATTACCGTTTCGGTGCTGACCGACGGCCCGTTCCATACCAGATCGAGGTGGGCGCGCTGCTCGTCCGCCGACTGCAAGCGCAATTGCACCAGCTTGATGCCGAACTCGTCGTGCAGCCGACTTGCCAGGTGAACCAGCGCCTGCATCAGCGAAAAGCTGTCGAGCCTCAGCCACAGCGTCGCGTCGATGGTCGACTCGGCGCTACGCACCCCTGCGAGCATCGCTTCGATCCGCAACCGCGCGGCCTGCACGAAATCCGCCCCCAGCATCTCGTCGAGCGGCCAGCGGGTCGCCATGCCTTCTGCGTTGCGCGTCGCCACGTCGTCGAGGCGGCGCGCCATGGCCTGCGCCTCATCGCGAATGACCTGGATGAAGCGATCGCGCATGCCCGCCTGCAGCCCGGGATCGTCGAGCAGTTCGACGGCAGTATTCAGGTTGGCCAGCGAACCCCGGCTGCCTTCGGTCAGGCCATGCAGCAGGCGTTCTCGCCCGGATTGGCGTTCGTATTCGTCGGTGATGTCGTCGAGCAGCAGCACGAACGAATCGATGGCGTCGGCGCGCGGTTGCCCATCAGGCGATGGCAGCACAACCGGGCCGGCACGCACCGCTGCCATCCGCGCGCGCAACAGCTGGCCCGAGGCAGTCGAGGTGACGAACTGGGCACTCGGCTGCGCGACGCCGCGATTCATCTGCTGCTGCACGCGTTCGAGTGCGTGGGCCACCAGGTTGCGGTCGAACACTGCATAGATCGAACGGCCCAGTCCGATCATCTCGGCACCATCGGCAAGCTTGGGCGCGTTCGACAAGGCACGGAACTGCAACCTGGCGCGATTGTTGTAGAGCAGGATGCGGCCGTCGAGATTGCAGACGACGACACTCTGCTGCAACTCGCCCATCAAAACGGCGAGTCGATTGCGCTCCTGTTCGATGCCGAAGCTTGCAGCGAGCACCTGGCGCGTCATCTCGCTTTTCAACTGATCGCGTTGCGTCGCCAATTGATCGACCGATGCCGCCAGCTCGCTAAGGCCCGCCGGTGCGCTGGCCGGCCAGCTTGGCCGGCTGTTCGTCGAGAGCAGGATGCGGACATGCTCGAGCAGCCGCGCCGGCGCCACGATCCAGCGCTCGAACAGTGAAGGGACGCCGGCTGCGACTGCCGCAGCCCCGGCCGCGATGCCGAGCAGCAGCAGCGGCCAGCGGGGCAGCAGCGCGGCCCGCAGCGCTTCCCGCTCGGCCAGATCGAGGGTCGACCAGATAAGCCCGGAAACCAGCACAACGAACACCGCCAGCAGCGCCGCCGTGGCGCCGGCCACCCATGCGATGGCGAGCAGCTCGCGCCGGTTACGCCGCATCGCCATCGCCGGCCAGCATGGATCGCACCTTGCGCACCAGTTCGCTGGTCGAGAACGGTTTGGTTACATAAGCATCGGCACCGACGCCGAGTCCCTTGGCGCGGTCGGTGTCACGCCCCTTGGCGGTCAGCATCAATACCAGCGTGTCCTTGACCTGCTCGTCGGCACGCAACTCCTGGCAGACCTCGAAGCCTGATTTGCGCGGCATCATCACGTCGAGCAGCACGAGCCGCGGCCGCTCGCGGCGCACGGTGTCGATCGCCTCCTGACCGTCGCGCGCCACCAGCACGTCGTAGCCTTCGCGTTTCATCAGGTACTCGAGCGATATCACGATGTTCGGCTCGTCGTCGGCAATCAGGATCTTGCAGGTCATGCGCTGTCTCCGGACAATTCGGATACGGCCGGCGGCGGGGTGGGTACCGTCGGCGCCTGCCAGGGTATCTGGAAGGCGAAGCATGCACCTTGATCCGCATCAGTACGCAGCTCGATCCTGCCGCCGAAATGCTCGACGATCTGGCGGCTGATCGGCAGGCCCAGACCCGTCCCCTGGGGCCGGTTGGTGGCATCCCCGCCCTGGCGGAATTTCTCGAAGATCAGCGCCTGCTGGTCGAGCGGTATGCCAGGCCCGTTGTCTTGAACCTCGACGGTGGCAGCGTGCTCGTCCACGCGCAGCCGCAGTTCGATCCGCCCGCCGCTGGAGGGCACGAACTTGACGGCGTTCGACAACAGGTTGAGCAAAACCTGCATCAGCCGGTCGCGGTCGGCGCGCAGCGTCGGAGCCAGCGCAGGCAGATCGAGCACCAGTTCGGCGCCGCGTTCGCGCACCAGTTCTCGCACAGTCTGCGAGGCCTGCTTCAGCAGCTCGATCAGGTCGACCGCTTCGACGTGCCACTGCGCCTGGCCAGATTCGATCTTGGCCATGTCGAGCACCTGGTTGACCAGCCGCGACAGCCGCTCGGTTTCGGTGACGACGATGGCGAGGAATTCGTGCCGTTGCTCGGGTGGCATCTGCGGATCGTCCAGCATCAGTTCGGTCAACGCCCGGATCGAAGTCAGCGGCGTGCGCAGTTCATGCGTCACCGATGACATGAAATCGTCCTTCAAGCGATCGAGCCCGGCCAGTCGCAGGTTGGCAGCGCGCAGTTTGGCAGTGGCCTGCTCAAGCGCTTGCGAATGAGCCCGCAGCTGCGACGCCTCGTCGAGGATGCACAAGACATCGTCGATGTCGAGCGACTCTTCCTCGACCACCGAGGCCACCATCACCCGAGCCGACGCGCTGCCGATCGCCCCGGCGAGCTGCGTCTCGACGAACTGCACCAGCCGCGCATCGGCCGCAATCTCGCCGATCGAGGCCACGCCGCGTTGCTTCGCATAGTCGGCAAACCGGCGCTCGGCAACCTCGGCGCCGAGGAAGCGGCGCGCCAGCGTCTGCAGATCGCCGACCTGTGCCCGGCCACGCCAGAAAATCGGCCGCGCCGTGCGGGTACGGTCGAAGACGTCGACGAACAGCAGCGCCTGGCTGGTTTCACGCGCGGACGGCGTGCGCCACAACGAGACGCCGACATACAAGCCGATGTTGGCCAGCATGCTCCAGAACAGCGAATGTGTCAGGTTGTCGAGCCCGGACAGACCGAACAGCTGTTCTGGCTTCAGCAACGTGATACCCCACAGGCCGTCGCTGATGAAATCCGTCTGCCACCAGCCCGACTTGGCGATCGACGGCAGCATCAGCGTATACGCCCATAGTGCAAATCCCGCGAGCAGGCCGGCAAGCGCCCCTTCGCGGGTGCCACCACGCCAGTACATGCCACCCAGCGCAGCCGGCGCGAACTGCGCGACTGCGGCGAAACTGATCAGGCCTATGCTGACCAACGCGTAGGCCTCGCCGGCCAGGTGGAAATAGAGGTAGCCCAGCAGCAGCACCGCGACGATCGCGGCCCGCCTGATCGCCAGCAGCCAACCGCTCAGGTCCTGCTGGCGCGCGAATACGCCGGAGCGCAACAGCAAGGGCATCACGAAATCGTTGCAGACCATCGTCGAGACGGCAATCGTCTCGACGATCACCATCCCGGTGGCCGCCGACAAGCCGCCGACGAATGCGGCCAGCGCCAGCGCGTGCTGTCCGGCGGCCAGCGGCAGCGACAACACGAAGGTATCGGCGTCGACACTCGAGCCACCGAAGAACAGCAGGCCGCCGAGCGCAATCGGCAGCACGAAGAGGTTGATCGCCAGAAGATAGGCCGGAAAGACCCAGGCGGCCCGCTTCAGATGTCGTTCGTCGACGTTCTCGACGACCATCACCTGAAACTGGCGTGGCAGAAAAATCACCGACAGCATCGACAATATCGTCAACGCAAACCATTGTTCGTAGGCAAACGGGCGGTCGTTCTGCGCCAGGCGCAGCAGGTCGCGCAACTGCGGATCGGCCTGCGCACGGGCAAACAGATCCGCGGGCCCGCCGAACAGCCCCCAGGTCACGAAGATGCCGACGGCCACGAACGCGATCAGCTTGACCACCGATTCGAAGGCGATCGCCGCCACCATGCCTTCGTGACGCTCGCGGCTTTCGAGGTGCCGGGTGCCGAAGACCATCGTGAAGCCGGCCAGCGCCAGCGCGGCGTACAGCGCACCATCCTGCCACCATGCTCCGGGCGTAGCCGGCAATGCGCCGGCAGGCTGGGTCAGCAGCTTGTACCCGCTGTCGATCGCCTTCAGCTGCAGTGCGATATACGGCACGATGCCGACCACGGTGATCGCAGTCACCAGGCCGGCCAGCAACGGACTCTTGCCATGGCGGCTGGCGATGAAATCGGCAATCGACGTGATGCGGTAGGTGCGCGCGATGCGAATCATCTTGCGCACCACCAGCCAGGCCAGCAGCATCGCCAGCATAGGCCCCAGGTAGATTGGCAAAAACCACACACCGCCCGTCGCGGCGCGACCGACGCTGCCGAAATAGGTCCAGGCGGTGCAATACACCGCCATCGACAACGCATAGACCCAGGCATTGCCGATCACCGAGCGTTGCGCCTGCCCCCGCTTGTCGGCCCACCATGCGACGACGAACAGCAGCAGCAGGTAGGCGAACGACGCGAACAGAACCAGCGATGGCGCCAGCATTTCAGTTCTCGCCCATCAATCGGCCGTCTTTTCCATCAGCCACGCCAGGGCAGCGATGAACAAGGCCCAGACGACGAACAAGGCGGCCGGGAACAGCGGGACGCCAGCCAGCGTCAGCTCACGGTCCCACAAGGCGAGCAATGGAAAATTGAACAATAGCAGCGCCATCGCGAACAGGCCGACCAGACGCTGATGCAGCAGACTGTCTTGCATGAACTTCCCCTGTTTGCGACTCGCGAAGGAACGTGTTCCGGCCGAAACAAGCGGCCACCCGCCGCGCGCGGGGCGGCGCGGCGTCAGCCGCTCTTTTTCTTGGTCCCGAAGTTGTGCGCATGCCGGCTCAGGCCGAAGTCGGCAAAGAACTTGCACCAGATCGTGCTGCCGGCGATCGCCGACCAGACAGCATAGGGCATGCCCTGCAACAGCACGCCGACGATCGCGACGACGATGGCAACGCCGGCCACGCCATTGATCGCCATTTCATAGGGCGCCCACTTTTCTACATCGGGCGGCGGCTCGCCACCCTTCAGCGCGACCTCGGAAAAGTCGCGCCTCACCAGAATCCGCCACGCGCGGCGCAACCAGAAGAAGGCGATCGGAAACAGGGCGAGAAAGAGAATCCAGGTCAGCGCGACGCTGATATCGAAAACCATCCGCTACTCCTTCTGTCTTGTCTCGGAAAAAAAAGTGGCCTCGCCAACCGCAGCCGACGAGGCCCTGATTCTGAAGCGTGCTGCGGATTGCTCCGCAGCGGACGTTTCAGCTCAGTGAACAGCCGCGCTCAGTGTGCGCCATCGACGGCACGCGAGCCACGCGGAATGCGCACCGCCTCGACCATCGCCTGGATATGCGCCGGCGGCTCCTTGGTCACCTTGTCGACCGCGAAGGCGACCGCAAAGTTGACCGCCGCTCCGATCGCACCGAAGGCTTCCGGCGTGATGCCGAAGAAGCTGTTCGCACCGCCGATCAAGCCCAGGTACTCGGTACCCTTGATGAAGAACAGGCCCTTGTGAGCAAACACGTAGAACAGCGTGACGAACAGGCCTGACAACATGCCGGCCATCGCGCCTTCCTTGTTCATCTTCTTGCTGAAGATGCCCATCATGATCGCCGGGAACAGCGAGCTGGCCGCAATACCGAATGCCAACGCCACCGTACCGGCCGCGAAGCCCGGTGGATTGAGACCCAGGTAGCCGGAGATCACGATCGCCACCGCCATCGAGATCTTGCCGGCGAGCAGTTCGTTCTTTTCACTGATGTCCGGAACGAAGACGTTCTTGATCAGATCGTGAGAAACCGCCGACGAGATGGCCATCAGCAAGCCGGCAGCAGTTGACAACGCAGCCGCCAGACCACCTGCGGCGACCAACGCGATCACCCAGTTGGGCAACAACGCGATCTCCGGGTTGGCCAGCACGATGATGTCGGCGTTGACCGTCAGCTCGTTGCCTTTCCAGCCTGCGCCATCGGCCTTCTGCAGGACCGTGGCGTCTTTGGTCTTGTCGTTGTAGTACTGGATCCGGCCGTCACCATTCTTGTCTTCGAACTTCAGCAGGCCAGTGGCTTCCCAACGCTTCATCCAGTCCGGGCGCGTGCTGTATTCGATTGCCGAATTGGCAGCGAACGGATCGGTATTCTGCATCACCACACCCGGCGTGACCGTACGGATCAGGTTCATCTTGGCCATCGCCGCAACCGCAGGTGCGGTGGTGTAGAGGATCGCAATGAACACCAGTGCCCAGCCGGCCGACGAGCGAGCGGCCTTGACCGACGGCACGGTAAAGAATCGCATGATGACGTGTGGCAGACCGGCGGTGCCGATCATCAGCGACAGCGTATACACGAACATGTTCAGGGTGCTGCCCGGCAACGACGTGGTGTACCTGCCGAAGCCCAGGTCGGTGACGACCTGGTCGAGCTTGGCCAGCATCGAGATATCCTGGCCCACCAGATTGGAGCCGAGGCCAAGTTGCGGGATCGCATTGCCGGTCAGCTGCAACGAGATGAAGACAGCCGGTACCGTATATGCCAGGATCAGCACGATATACTGTGCCACCTGGGTATAGGTGATGCCTTTCATGCCGCCGAACACCGCGTACAGGAACACGATGCCCATGCCGACATAGATGCCGACTTCGCTGGATACGCCGAGGAAACGCGAAAACGCCACACCGACACCGGTCATCTGGCCGATGATGTAGGTGAGCGACGCGACCAGCAGACAGACCACGGCGACCGTGCTCGCACTCTTGGAGTAGAAGCGGTCACCGATGAACTGCGGCACCGTGAACTTGCCGAACTTGCGCAGGTACGGCGCCAGCAGCATCGCCAGCAGCACGTAGCCCCCGGTCCAGCCCATCAGGAACAGGCCCCCGCCGTATCCCATGTTGGAGATCAGCCCGGCCATCGAGATGAACGATGCCGCGCTCATCCAGTCAGCCGCCGTCGCCATGCCGTTCATCACCGGGTGGACATTGCCGCCGGCTGCGTAGAACTCGCTGGTCGTTCCGGCGCGGGCCCAGATCGCGATGCCGATGTACAGCGCGAAGCTGAGACCGACCCCGATATAGATGGTTGTTTGAAGATCCATGATGGTCTCAGTCCTCGTGCACGTCGAACTGCCGATCGATATCGTTCATCTTCTTGCCGTAGTAGAAGATCAAGACGATGAAGATGTAGATCGAACCTTGTTGGGCGAACCAGAACCCGAGCGGATAACCGCCGAGGTGGAAGTTGTTCAGCATCGGGGCGAACAAGATGCCGGCGCCGAATGAAACCAGAAACCAGACGATCAGGATTTTTGTCAACAGCCCGAGCGTCGCCTTCCAATAGCCATGCGAATCATGGGTATGGTCTGTCATGTGTGTGTCCTCTCTCCTGTTGTCGAACGGGAAGGCGCTGGGGGATCGACCGCAATGTTCCCAATCGCCAAGCGGCGACTATCGCGACGCTATCTGACCGCTATCTGACAATCAGTAACGAGAATCAGACATTTCTACGGAGTAACCCGCATCAGTTTTTTCACCATGCGAATTCCCGCAGAAAACGCGGGAAATTACTGAGGCTCGTTTTACAAGCTGCGGCTGACGCCCGGATGCGGCATGCCGGCAGCCGACCAATGCGGGCCGTCAAACCAGGCGTCGCCGCGCAGGTAGGCGCACAGCATCGGCAAGGCATCGAGCCCCCAGAACAAACGGCCATCGACCACCATCGTCGGCACGCCGAAGATGCCGAGTTGCAGCGCCTGAGCGGTTTGCGCCTTCAACTGCTGCTTGACTTCGGGACCAGCCGGATCGCGCTGTGGTGCGAGTTCAGCATGCAATGCGGCCAGCCGCTGCGGATCGTTGGGATCAAGACCCCCGACCCAGACGTGTCGGAAGACGGTTTCGCAGCTGTGGCGGTTCGGCGTACGCTGCGCCGGCGCACACGCCAGCAACAGACGCAGCAACGCCAGCGGGTTGAATGGATGCTGCGCCGGCGTGTCGATCGGCACGCCGGCCTGGTGTCCGAGCCAGGCGATCTGGCGAAAAGTCCAGGCCCGTTTCGGCTCGATTTCGGCCGGCCCTTTCTGCCCCCAGCTCTGCAACAGGCCGGCAAACAGCAGCGGCTTGTAGTCGACGCTGCAGGAGATGCCTTCGAGGGCCTGCGGCAGGCGATCGAAGGCCAGCCAGGCAAACGGCGAGATCGGGTCGAACCAGAAATCGATGTGTTTCATTCGCCCTTGTCGGTGGGCGTGCCGACGCTGCTGCGGCGCTGCTTCAGCGTGATTCGGACAAGCCGTCTGGCCGCGTCGTCGAGCGAGGCCCAGGCGACGATTTCATCGATGGTGCGACGGCAGCCGACGCACCAGCCGGTGGCCGGATCCATCCGGCAGACGCCGGTGCATGGGCTGGCGACGCGCTGAATATCAGGCATCTGACAGGAACCCGCGCAGCGAATCGGACAATTCGCCGGGTGTCACATCGGCCACCGGTGCCGCCCCTGTCAATGCGCGAAGCTGCTCCGGGCTGGCGCGAAAGACCGCGTTCGGATGGCCGGCAGCGGCCCAGATCTCGTCGAACCGGTACAGCTCGCAATCAATCAAGGTAACGGGCGGATTGGAATGGCCGAGCGGGGACACCCCGCCGATGGAAAAACCGGTTTGCAGCTTGACGAAATCTGCGTCGGCCCGGCCGATCGGCCCGACCAGCGCGGCCACCTTCTTCTCATCGACACGCCGATCACCGGAGGTGACGACCAGCACGGCAGCGGCATCGCTGCGGCGACGAAAGATCACGCTCTTGGCGATCTGTCCGACCTCGACGCCCAGTGCATCGGCCGCCTCCAGGGCGGTGCGCGCTGAAATCTCGAGCCACATCGGTACCTGTGGATGACCGGCAGCAGCCAATGCGGCGCAAACGCGGAGAAAGGCGTCGGGCCGGTCGATCTGAAGCGGCGCAGGCGATGAAATGGGTTCGCTCAAGACATTTTTCGCTGGCTGATGGGAAACGCCATTTTGCCCGCTTGCCGCGATTGGCCTTCGCCGCCGCAGTCCCCATTCATGTCGAACGGGCTCTGTCGGTGCCGAACAGGCCAGCTGCGCCCCGGGCCAACGTCCGCAAGAATTTGGCAAAGATCCAGATCAGCACCACCATCAGCAGCAGTGCGACCGTCAGCAGACTGAAAAACCAGACTGGATGCTCCCACGACAACCACAACATCAGTGGCACCGCACCATCGCCGACCAGCGACATCGCGATGTTGGAAAACGGCTCCGGTGAGGTATTGATGGCGGCGCGCGTGCTCGACTTGGCGACATGGCTGGTTGCCGCCAAGGTGCCACCGAGCAAGGCTGCGGCGGCAGAGACGCTGCCCTGGTCGAGGCCGAAAACCGAGGCCGCCAACGCCGCTCCAGCCGGGATGCGGATCACGGTATGAATCATGTCCCATGCGGTATCGAGGCCCGGAATCTTGTCAGCAAAAAATTCGATGAACAACATCAGGCCGCTGGCACCGAGCAGCCACGGGCTCTGCAGCAGCAGCAGGCCCGGCGGCAACTCGACCCAGCCCAGCCAGCCGGCTGCACCGGTCAAAAAAACCACCGCATAAAGCCGCAGCCCGCTGGCCCAGCCCAGCGCGGCGGCAATCGCGATCAGATGCGTGGTGTCGACGTCCATGCCAAACCCTCGGCCGCGAGGCTCAGGGAATCAACCAGCCTGGCGAACGTTTGCCGAGAAACGACTGCAGGCCTTCGCGGCCCTCTTCGCTGGCGCGGATATCGGCAATCCGGTGTGCTGTCTCCTCGCGCAACTCGGCATCGATGGCTCGGCCCGCGACATCCTG
>JBBRID010000067.1:0-12343 GCA_038221635.1 Burkholderiales bacterium | reverse complement strand
GCAGTCCTTCCGCGAGATGTGCGGCCGCACCCCGTAATGACTCGACTGAATCGGAAGCTGTGGCAAGCATGGCTGCTTTTTCATTGAAAGTTCATGCAATTTTAGTCGAAATTGGAACATCGGTGCAGCGCATGCATCGCGATCAACGGATAGAGCGCCTTCGCAGTGCGGTGCCAGTGCTTGGCGGCCCATCGGGCCCATCGGGCCCATCGGTCGCCATGTGGCTCAAGAGTTGGTCAGTGCCTCCGCTGCAGCTAACCGTTGGGGGGGCCACGACCAGCCGAGGGGGTGATCATCACTGTCAGCACCGTCACCGTCGGCGCCGCCAGTGAAGCAATCGGAACGGGCTGGCAGTGACGGAGGCGGCGTAGTGCGAATGCACTCGGCTGCAAGCCTTCGGCGCCCCCGCGATACTTTGTTCTTGTACCCCGCTGAATCGCCGATCGCTCGGCCCGCGACGTGCTAGCCGGCGCCGCAACATCCCGATCACGGACGGGTATCGGGACGGGGGTCGAAACGAAATACGGGCCGCGAAGGCCCGTGTTTACTAGCGTAATGGCGAAGTGGACGGGACTCGAACCCGCGACCCCCGGCGTGACAGGCCGGATTCCGAAATAAGTGACAGAGACCGGAATGTTGCAGTTGCATCCACCGCCAGGCTTTTGGACAAGCGGAAGTCTTCGACGACGTTTCCACGTCCCTCCCTCATGCCCATAGCTACGCCTCGATTGCGTCAACGCCTGCCCACAGCGAATGCTAAAGTTGAGACGTGCGTTCGTTCCTGTGTAAGTGCTTTGCTTTTAGATCGATCGACTGCAACTCGTAGAACTTGTGGGGCTTTTTGTGGGGTTCGTGGTTTCTGAAGTTTGAGATCTGGTTCCGGATCAACGACTTAGAGGCGTAGTCCACGTTCAGGTGCAGAACCTGGAGTAGGGATTCCAGGCCTGCAGAAATCGCGCGCTTGTCTGTGCACCAGGATCGGCATCTGCATTGCCTTATCCTTCGAAGCCATGCAGAACCCCGCCAACCAGTGAATTCGCTTCGACATCGCAGCTTCGTACGCCGCCTTGTCGGCGCAGCCATGCTGGCCTTGCTGCTGGGACAGTGGACCGTTCTGGCTCACTCGGTCGCTCATGCGCAGACAGCCGAAACTGCGGCGGTTTCAGCGGATAGCGACCAGACCTGGGGCCATCAGGCCGACACGACGGCCTGCCACCTGGTCGACCATCTGCTCACCGGCCAGGCGGCTGGTGCAGAGCCTGCATCACTGGCCTTCGTGCCGCACTCGGCGACGGAGGTGGCCGTTGCGGCCTCGTCGATCGACCCCAGTCCCGCGTTGCGGGCCTACCGGGCACGCGGCCCACCCAGGGCCTGAGTTCTCCCAAGCTTGCGCCAGCGCGTCTGAATCGCTGGCATCCCCCTTAGCTTTCAACCGGCTCTCTCGGAGCCGGCGAGGACTTGTGCATGAAAACTTCCATCTGGGCGGCCCTGTTGGCCGTCGCTGCGCCAGCATGGGCGCAGCAACAACTCGACGCTGTCGTCGTCACCGGCAATCCACTGGGCAAAAGCGAATTGGCCACCCCATCGTCCGTGCTGTCGGGCAACGGATTGGTCTTGCGCCGCGGCAGCTCGCTCGGCGAAACCCTGGACGGACTGCCGGGCGTGTCGGGTAGCTACTTCGGACCGAACGCGAACCGACCGGTGATCCGCGGCCAGGACGGTGACCGTATTCGCGTCTTGAGCAATGCTGGCGCGTCGCTGGACGTGTCCAGCCTGAGCTTCGATCACGCCGTGCCGATCGACCCACTGGTGATCGAACGCATCGAGGTGCTGCGCGGCCCCGCCGCGCTCCTATACGGCGGCAGCGCGGTGGGCGGTGTCGTCAACGCGATTGACAACCGCATTCCGAAGGCGCGCATAGAAGGCGTTTCCGGTGCACTGGAAACCCGCTTCGGTGGCGCCGCCAGTGAGCGTGCCGCGTCCGCGTTGGTCGAAACCGGCGGCAGCGGCTTTGCGCTGCACGTCGACGCGTTCGGGCGCAAGACCGACGATCTTCGGGTACCGGACTTCGACCGACCGCTGGAAGATGGCAGCACCGAACGCCGCACGCGGATCGTCAACTCGGCCAGCCGGTCCCAGGGCGGCGCCTTGGGCGGCTCGCTGGTGTGGGACCGCGGCTACCTGGGAGCCAGCGTGGATACCTACCGCAACGACTATGGCATCGTCGCCGAAGACGACATCACGATCCAGATGCGGCGGGACCGATTTGCAATGGCCGGGGAGATCCGTACCCCTGGCGGAATCATCACCACGTTGCGGGGCCAAGCTGCCAGCACCGACTATCAGCACCAGGAAATCGAGGGCGATGGTGCGGTGGGCACCACCTTCAAGACACGCGGCAGCGATGCGCGGGTCGAGGCGGTGCACCGGGGCTTGCCTATCGGGTCGGGACGCATCGAGGGCACAGTCGGTGCCCAGTTCGAGTCGTCACGCTTCTCGGCGCTGGGCGAAGAGGCCTTCGTGCCGTCGACGCACACTCGCCAGGCGGCGGCGTTTCTGCTGGAACGCTGGACCTGGGGTGACGGCGGCCACCTCAGCGCGGGCGTGCGGGGCGAGCATGTGCGGGTGCGCTCCGAAGGCGATGCGGCTGGAGCAGGTCCGCAATTCGGCGCGGCGCGGGAACGCAAGTTCTCGCCGCGCAGCGCCTCGCTCGGCGCCGTGTTGAACGTGAATGCACAGTGGCAGTTGTCGTCGAATTGGGCCTACACCGAGCGCGCCCCGACGAGCTACGAGTTGTATGCCAACGGCGTGCATGCGGCGACCAGCGCGTATGAGCGCGGTGACCCGCAGCAGAACCTGGAGCGCGGCCGGAATATCGACCTCGCGTTGGGCTGGAAAGCGGGAGCCAACCGCGTCAAGGTCGGCGTCTTCGAAAGCCGCTTCGCCAACTACATTGCTCTGACAAAAAGCGGCGAGCCGGATTTCGTCGACGACACCGGCGCCAGCTTCCCCATCTTCGAGTTCCGAGGCGTACAGGCACGCCTTTACGGCCTGGAGATTGAAGGCAGTTGGCGCGCGATCGAAGGCGTTCGCAGCATCGATCTGGATGCCAAACTCGACGCCGTGCGCGGCATCAACGAGGACAGCGGCGAAGCGTTGCCACGTCTGGCTCCACGTCGGGCTACCGTGGGCGTCAACCTGATCCAGGGCGCTTGGACCGCGCGCGCCGAAGTCCATCATGCCAGCACGCAACACCGCGTTCCAGGCACTGATGTCCCCACCCCGGGCTGGACGCTGGTCAACCTGTCGGCCAGTTATGCGCTGAACCTGGCTGGGCGTGGTGACGCGCTGCTGTTCGTGAAGCTGCAGAACGCCGGCAACAAGCTGGCCTACAGCGCCAATACGATCGGCACCGTGCGTGCCTTGGCGCCATTGCCAGGCCGGGGCTTGACTGCGGGTTTGCGGCTTTCGTTCTGAATCTGCAACGCCAGGGGTCGATAGCAGAAAAATTATGCGATCGACCCCCCAGTGATCAGCTGATGCCCGTCACGGGCAGCGCGGCACCGTGGACGGCGCGTGCCGCATCGGAGGCCAGAAAGGCGATGACGGCAGCCAGATCGTCGGTGGAGACCCATTTGGCCGGGTCTTGCTGCGGCATGTCAGCCCTGTTCTGCGGTGTGTCGATGATGGTCGGCAGCACGCAGTTGACGTTGATGTTTTTCTCACGAAGTTCGGCCGACATCGCTTCGGTGAGACGGATCACGCTGCTCTTCGCGGCGCAATAGGCGCCCATTTTCGCCACGCCGTGCTGTGCGGCGAAGGCGCCGACATTGACGATTTTCCCGCTACCTCGCTCGAGCATGTGAGGTACCACCGCACGCACCATGTTGAGCAGCGTGCGTGTATTCAGGTCGTACAGAAAGTCCCAGGTGGCGTCGCTGGTCTCGTGCACCGAATCGCCCATCCGGAAGCCACCGGCCAGGTTGCACAACACATCGACGCGCCCGAAACGCGCGAGTGCCGCCTTGACAGCGTCGGCAGCCGGCGCTGGTTCCAGCAGGTTGCCCGCCACGTACAGCCGCTTCACGCCGGGCTCGCCGAAAACATTTTCGAGCTGCGCGGCGTCTCGATCCAGCAAGACCAGGTTGGCGCCGGAAGCGGCGAAGTTTTCAGCGACCGCACGCCCCAGGTTGCCTGCAGCGCCAGTCACCATCACAGTTTGCTCGTACATGCTCATTGCGAACTCCGCGTCTGGTCTGAACAGATGCTAACGCCCGACGAAAGGTCGGCAGGTCAGTAGCGCGTGGCAGGCCGATCGCAGAGATGCATGGAGCGACAAGCATAGTGGGCAAGGTGGAGCCGCGTCGTGCACGTCAGGCACGAGGCCGGCTCCCTCGTTACCGAAGTTACGAGCGCGAACGCACCGGCTGATCCGAATCCGAGATGTAGACCTCGACACGACGATTCAGCGCTCGGTTCGTGTCCGAGGTGTTGTTGGCTATCGGAAACTCCTCGCCGTACCCCATGGTATTGATGCGGGCTCCCGAAACGCCAAGACGGGCCAGCGCGGTCGCCACGGCATCTGCGCGGCGCTGAGACAGCTGCTGGTTGGCAGAATCACTGCCAACGCTGTCGGTGTAGCCTTCCACCAGCACGCGGCGCTCAGGATGCTCCTGCAGGTAGGTTGCCAGCTTCTGCATGGCGCCCTGTGCCGACGGCTTGATCTCGGCGCGACCGAACTCGAACAACACGTCACCCAAAGTGACCAACATGCCACGATCCGTCGACTTGGCCTGCAGTTCCGCGAGTTGCTGCTGCAGCATCGCGTTCTGCTGGCCAATCGATGCAGTGGCCGCTTGCGCTTGCGCCGCTTGCTGGTTTGCCTGAGCGGCTTGCTGGGTTGCCTGAGCGGCTTGCTGGCTGGCTTGCGAGGCTTGCGCGCGGGCGCTGCTGGCATCTGCCCGAGCGGCAGCCGCCCGCACATTGGCGCGTTGTGCTTCGGCGGTTCGCGCATCGGCACGAGCGCGTTCACGATCGGCCTCGGCTGACTTCATCGATTCTTCGTTGGACTTCGATTTCGCAATAGCCATCGCCACCTGGGCGCGGCGCTCGGCCACGTAGGCCGCGCTCGAGATCTCGGCCAGGGTCTCTCCTTTGATACTGGCCTGGTTTGCGCGATTCAACGCGTCCGTTGCCCGCTTGAGCTCGAGCGAGGCGTAGTTGAGCACTTGCGGATCGGATTCGGCACTGCGAACCGCCGCCCGGGCGGACACCAACTCTTGGGGCACGATGGGACTGGAAGCACAGGCGGCCAACACGGCGGCTGCAGCCAGCGCACCAAGAGACAGAATTGACGGAATCTTGTTCATGGTTCTTCCTTTAGAAGTCTTGGATGTAGGCACACGAGCAGCGCACACTCGCGCGGCATCACGAGCGATTCATCTCTGCACGCAACTGACGGATGCTTTCCTGGACCTCACCCAGCGCCGATGTGGACCGTGATGCGCGGGCACGCGCTTCGGCCAGCGTCGCGTCGGCTTCGGCCTGTTCGGCAAGCTGACGCGCCAACACATAGTCCTTGTTGGTCATGGCCACCTTGGCGCGTTGAATCTTCTCGCGAGCCGCGGCCAGTTCAAGGGGCGCTTCGGCAGCGGCCGGACCGCTAGCGCGTTCAACCGCGGCACTGCTCACGGCCATCTGCTCACGCGGTGCGGGAACGCTCGAACATGCCGCCAGACTGGCGGCAACAATGATCAAACCCCAGGGGGCGAGGCGTCGAGCCGGGTTACGGAATTCGCCAAACGTATTCATGAGATCTTTTCCTTGTGAGAGATCGGCGAAATTGCCGGCCCAAGGGGAGCACTCAACCCCAAGCCGTCATGCGATCGCCGTGTCGATCGAAACAACAGTATCGGGATAGGGTGACGCAAACACAGTCGGATCAGGTAGCTTGTCCGCGTGGGAGTTCACTGACAAGTCACGCGCACCGATCACCGCGCAGTGATCCCCTCTCGCTGCAAGCTCCGCGCAGCGGCCGTGCAGACCAAGCTGGCCGGCTTCTTGGTCATATGATGCAGGTCATGAGCCTCGATCTGAATTCCGTCATCACGGGCGAAGGCCCGCCCGTGTTGCTCTTGCACGGGCTGTTCGGCTCGGCAACGAACTGGCGCGGCATTGCGCGCTCGCTCAGCGACACGTTCGAAGTCCATGCGCTCGATCTGCGCAACCACGGCGCATCGCCGTGGGCCGAATCGATGGCTTACGCCGCGATGGCCGACGATGTTCATGCTTACGTCGAACAACGCGGCCTGGCGCCCGTATCGGTCATCGGCCACAGCATGGGCGGCAAGACCGCGATGGCCCTGGCCTTGCTGCACCCTGAATCGATCGCCGCGTTGATCGTCGCCGACATCGCTCCGGTCGCCTATGCCGACACCTTGACGCCGTTCGCCGAGGCGATGCGAAGCATCGACGTTTTCGCTGCCGCCAGCCGAACCGAGGTGCAACGGCGCCTGCAGGAGAGCCTGCCAGACCCCTCGGTAGCCGGCTTCCTGGCGCAGAATCTGGTCACCCGCAACGACCATTTCGACTGGCGCATCAACCTGGGAGTGATCACCGCCGAGATGCCGACACTGAGCAGATTTCCGGACGAACTTCGCGAGCTGCGCTTTGAAGGACCGGTCACGGTAATTGCCGGCGCCAACTCGGCGTACGTAGCCAATCAAGACGGCAGCGATTTCGCGCCGATGTTCCCGAACGTCAATGTCCAAGTCATCGCCGGTGCAGGCCACTGGGTGCACGCCGACAACCCGGACGAATTCCTCGCGATCGCCCGGCGGGCATTGGCCGCCGCCTGAAGTGAAAGCTTGCGTGCCATGGAGAGATGCTGCCGATCATGAATGGCGCGCCGCTGCGGCGTCGGGTGGAACGCGGTGGTTTTGCCGCGCCTTTGAACCCCCGGATTTGCGATGGCGGCACGGCACTTGCCGGACATCGACAACTGGAATCGACCCGACACGGGAGACACATCATGGCTGGATCAAGCACCGCTTCACCACCACTCGGCCGCGCGGCCATCAAGGCCCGAACACTTGTCTTGAAACAGATCAAGAATGATCACAAGGCATTCAAGAGCGCCTGGCAAAGCTTCGAGAAACACGACCTCGCGCGCCAGCGTGCAGAAGTCGACGATCTGGTGCGCCGCTTCATCGCCGATCTGCGCTTTCACTCCCACTTCGAACAGGCTCACCTTTATCCGGCAGTCAACGCAGGCAACGACAATCGGCACCGCACCGAATTGGCAGAAGCCGAACACCACGCGATCGATTCGCTGCTCGAGCGTCTGCAGTCACGGCGCTCGGGTGACGACCAGTTTGCGGCGTTGTTTCAGGTCGTGTGCGAACAGACCGCGCGTCATGCCAAGCGTGAGGAGGCAGACATCTTCCCCCTGCTGAAGGATGCCCCGGTCGACTGGCCGGCACTGGCCAACCTGATCCGGCAGCGCGACGAACCAATCGAACCGACGATCCCTGCGGTCCTTCAGGCCACGCCTGACGACGTGTTGAATCCGGTCGCGTCCGCACCAGTCGACGACACGATCGAGCCGCCGACGGTGCTGGCAACGCCGGATACACCGGCCGAGCGCCGTGCCGCGGCTCGCCGGGCGCCGATCAAATGAGACCGGACCGACTGTCAGTGGCCAAGCAACGACCCTGACTTTTCCACGCGGCGCTTAGGCGGTCCGGGCTTCGCTGCGGCGACGCTTGTATCCTCTGCAGTCCGCAATTTTGCCCTCGCCCGCGAACTGTCACTCTCCATGGCGCCCATCGATTTCAGCTCATTGTTGCCGGCCTTCGGCAAGAGCTTCCTGTTTGTCTTCGCCGCGCTGCTGCCGATCCTTAACCCGGCGGCAACCGCACCGATTTTTCTCGGCCTGACCGAGGGCGCGTCGAGCGCAACGCGCGCCGTGCTGGCACGTCGAATTGCACGCAACATGGTGCTGTTGATGGTTGGGGCGATGCTGGTCGGCTCGTACGTGCTCGACATATTCGGCATCTCGCTGCCGATCGTTCGCGTTGGTGGGGGCTTGCTGCTGGCCTCGACCGCCTGGCGCCTGCTCAACACAAGCCATTCGACCAACGACAGCCGTCAGGTGCTGGCGGAGTCGTTCACGCCTGAGCATGCACGCAAACAGGCGTTTTATCCGCTCACCTTTCCGATCAGCTGCGGGCCGGCATCGATTGCGGCGGCGATCACGGTCGGTGTGACCTTGCACGACGAACGGGTGCCGCTTTCATTGGCCCGCTTCGGTGGCGGTGTATTGGCGCTCGCCGCCATTGGTATCCTGATGTACCTGGCTTTTCGCTACGCGCTGCAGTTGCTCAAACCGCTGGGCGAAAGTGGTCTGGTGGTTTTCCTGCGCCTGACGGCGTTCATCCTGCTGTGTCTGGGCGTGCAGGTGATCTGGGACGGGGTGCGTGAGCTGCTGCAAAGCCTTTGAGCGAAGACTGGTTGGACGCGGCGAGGCACGCGGCACGCAGATTGCCCCTTCGGCTCGTCCACATCCGGAGAATTTTCAATGTCCGAACAGATAAACGCTGCCTGCATCGAAGCGTGCAATCGCTGCGCCGATGCCTGCGATCATTGCGCCGCCGCCTGCCTGCGCGAAGCCGATGTCCAAATGATGGCCCGCTGCATTGCCACCGACATCGACTGCGCTGCGATGTGCAGGCTGGCAGCTGCCTTCATGTCGAGAAGCAGCCCACAGGCCGAAGCACTGTGCCGCTTATGCGCTGAGGTTTGTGATGCTTGCGGGGAAGAATGCGGCCACCACGCCCATGAACATTGCCAGCAATGCGCACAAGCCTGCCGCGAATGCGCAAAAAACTGCCGCGAGATGGCGGCTATACGCGATTGAGCAGGTGAAAGGCCTTAACCAAACCTTAACCAGGCTTCGAGGCTAGCCTGCGCAAACCGTCAATGTCCCTTGTTTGCGCCAGGGACGGTGGGATCTTCTCCCTTGGCGTGCGACTTGCCCTCTTTCTCCGCGCGTTTCATCTCTTCCGCCTCCTGTTCACTCTGCGGCGCGGCGCGTTTTGCGGCATCGTCAACCTTGCCGGCGTCGACGAAGTCCTTCTGCGCCTCATCGTAGCGGCGGGCCGCATCGCGGTTGCCTTCGCCCTGGTTCTCTTGTTCGCTCATCTCAGCTCTCCTGGGGTGAATAGGAAGCTTCGATGAAATCACGGTGATGAAGCGTCTGGCGTAGGAAACAACGCCATCGGGGGGTCCGAGATCCACGCGAATCAGGCTTGGAATCAGGTTTGAAGGCGGCGACGATCCGCAGCGTCGATCCGCAGCATCTGCCGGTACTTGGTAACAGTGCGGCGAGCAACCACCAGACCCTGGCCTGCCAACTGCTGGGTGATCTCGACATCCGACAACGGCGCAGCCGGCCGCTCGGCTGCGATGATGTCGCCGATCAGACTGCGGATCGCCATCGGCGAGCATGCGCTGCCGTTTTCGCTGTGCATGGCGCGCGAGAAAAAGCGCTTCATCTCGAACACGCCGCAAGGCGTTGCGAGGTATTTGTTGTTGGTCACGCGCGAGACCGTCGATTCGTGGATGGACAATTCGTCGGCGATCTCGCGCAGCCCCAGCGGCTTCATTGCCATGGCGCCGAAATCGAGAAAATGCCTTTGCCGCCGCACGATCGCGGCCGCCACGTCGACGATGGTCGACAAGCGTTGTTCGATATTGCGCAGCGTCCAATGTGCCTCCTGCAGATGAGACGCCAACTCACGGTCACTGCGGCTGCGGTGGCGCTGGAACAGATCCGTGCAGCTTCGACTCAGGCGCACCCTCGGAACCACGGCCGGATTGAGCTGCACCTGCCACTGTCCGCGCACTTTTCGCGTAATCACATCGGGTACCACGTAGGCCACCTGCCCCGAGCCGAACCGCCAGCCCGGCCGGGGATCGAAACGGCGGATCCGCTCGCAAACGGTCTGCACGCGGGCCGGTGTCTCGCCGAGCAATCGCGCGAGCTTGCCAGTGTCGCGCGCCGCCAGCAGTTGCAGGTGCTCGCCGACAATCAGGCGCGCCAGGCGGGCATCATCGGGGCAGGCAACTGAAGGCATTTGCAACATCAGGCATTCGCCGACATCGCGCGCCGCCACACCCGCGGGTTCCAGCGCCTGAACCCGGCGCAACGCAATCGCCATTTCATCCGCTTCCGCTGGCGCATCGACCGGTGCAATGGCCATCAGTTCGTCAAGCGGCGTGCGGAGATAGCCGTCATCATCGAGCGACTCGACCACGGTACGCGCCAGCACCAGATCGCGCCAGGACAACGGCAGGACGTTGAGCTGACCATGCAAAAAATCGCTGAGCGTGGATTGCGCCGCCATGGTGTCGAGCACTGACCCGTCGCCGTCGAGCAACGCGCCAGAAGGCGAAACGCGGCCGCTGTCGAAATCGAGCGCGGTCTCCAGTCGCTGCTCGCCGCTCGAGTCGAACTCGGCGCGGTCGTCACCGTCGGTCGAGTCGCTCGCTTCACTCGTTGCGGTGTTCACATCAGCCCCTTCCATTTCCGCGTCTTCATCGAATTCAAGAAACGGGTTCCGGCCCATCACATCATTGACGGTGGTCGCAAAATCGATCGACGACATCTGCAGCAGCCGAACCGCGTGCTGGAAGCGCGGCGAAAGCGCTGCTGAAAGATGTTGCCTTGTTGCGGGACGGAGTTGAATGGAAGCCATGTCATCGAGTCGGGGGCTGTCTGTGGGAGCGCCGTTTGCAAGCACCATGCCGAATCGTTCCACCCGGCATGACACCGAAAAAGTGATCAGCAAAGCACGCACCCATTGACCGAATCGACGCGAAATTGCAGTAACTCGTACCGAAATCGAGGTTGGCCATGATCAGCATTGAGAGGGCGTAGACGCCGACGCCATGAAGAATCAAACCGCAAACGCCCGACCCGCGGCGCGTAACGAAGGGTCCGAATCGCCATCGGCGCGCGAGCGCTGTGCTGCCGCGGAACAGGCGCTCGCCAACTGTCAGCGCACCTTGATGCTTGGCAGCATCAGCAGCACGTTCGCTCACGATTTCAACAACTTGCTTGGCGTGATCAGCAACAGCCATCATGTGTTGCAGCGCCTGTGCACCGATCCAGCGGCGCTGGCTTCGCTGGAGGCCAGCAACCGTGCCGTAACCCGAGGGACCCGGCTGACCGACTCGTGGCATCGATTGTCGACCGATCGCGGGTCCTCCGGTGAGGCCATCGATCTGCGCATATTCCTGCAGGAAATGGAGGAACTTGCCAGGACCATCGTCGGCAAACGAGTTCAGTTGTCGCTGCATGTCGCACCGGGCATCTGGCGCATCGGCGTCGATCCGAATCGGCTCGAACTGTCGCTGATCGCCTTGCTGATGAATTCACGGCAGGCGATGCCTGAAGGGGGCCAAGTTTGGATCGACGCACGCAACGCCGAGCCTGCCGCCGACCTGGCACCGGCCGACCACGTCGCGTTGACCGTGACCGACGACGGCCTCGGCATGAATCACAGCATGACGATACGGGCATTCGAGCCCTACTTCACGACCCGCGCCGCACAAGGGGCAAGCGGGGTCGGACTTTCACAGGTCAAGGCTTTCTGCGTTGCCTCTGGAGGCACGGCACGGCTGGCCAGCACGCAGGGGCTGGGCACGGCCGTCACGCTGCTGCTGCCGGCAGAACCGTCTGGTGTACAGAAGGTGGCGGCTGGATCGAGCTCGACTGACGCGCCGACGCAAACGAAGCCGCTGAACGGTACCGCAAAGCCGCTGCTGGGTTGAGGACAAGCTTGACGTGGCAACGGTCACAAGCCGTCTTGCACGCACCGCAGTGCTTCGTCAGCGTCCCGAGCCCAACTGACCTGATAGCCATGATCGATGGCCGTCGCTGTCTGGCCGCGCCTGATCACGCGGCGGGGTCGCCGCTCAGGTCGGCGCTTCGCCGATGCTGCCGACCATGGTTTCGGGCCGCACCCAGGCATCGAAATCAGCTGCCGCAATACCCAACGCGAGGGCGGCCTCGCGCAGTGAGGTGTGCTCGGTATGCGCCTTGTGGGCAATTTCGGCTGCGCGGTCGTAGCCGATGTGCGGTGTCAGCGCGGTAACCAACATCAGTGAACCAGCCAGCAGTTGGCCAACGCGCCGGGTGTCGACCTCCAGCCCTTGCATACACATCCGATCGAACGATGCTAACGAATCGGCCAGCAGACGAATGCTACGCAGCAGGTTGCTGGCAATCAGCGGTTTGTAGGTATTGAGTTGAAGATGGCCGCTGGCTGCGCCGAAGGTC
>JBBRID010000066.1:0-12355 GCA_038221635.1 Burkholderiales bacterium | reverse complement strand
TGACGTTCTCGAACGACTGCTTTGTTCGTGCCGGAACCGAGAGACGCGGCAGGCGGCACCCGGACCAGACCTCGGTGCCGCCACAAAGGCGCAGGCGGGTGGCCGCTGGCGCGCCTATGCGCAGCCGAGAAGCGCAGGGCGCGTGGCCCGCGCGCGCAGCGCGCATCAACCTCTGACTTGTCGCAGACTGTTTGAGCGCAGTGAGCAAAGCGAACGAAGCGAGTTTCTGCGACGGGCCACGCGTCCGAGCATCGCAGGGCACCCTCGCGCAGCGAGGGCAAGCATTGGAGCGCCAGCGGCCACCCGCCTGCGCCTTTGCCCTCTCGCAACGGACAAGAAAACGACCAACCGAACGTCAGCAACGGGCCGATAGTGGAAAAACAGGGGGCGCCATTCACTGACCCACCTTCACAACTTGAAGTCGTAGTCGACGATCAACGGCGCGTGGTCTGAGAAGCGGTGCGCTTTGTAGACCGACACGTCCTTCGCCAGCGCAGCTACACCAGGACTCGCCAACTGATAGTCGAGCCGCCAACCGACATTGTTCGCGTACGCATTGCCGCGGTTGCTCCACCAGGTGTAGGCATCACCGCCATCCTCGGGACGCAGCTTGCGGTGGACGTCGACCAGCCCGAGTTCGTCGATCGCACGCGTCATCCAGGCGCGTTCTTCTGGCGTGAAGCCGCTGTTCTTCTGGTTGCTGCGCCAGTTTTTCAGGTCGATTTCCTTGTGCGCGATATTGATGTCGCCGAGCAGGATGAACTCGCGTTCGGCTCTCAGCTTCTGTAGATGCGGGTACATCAGCGCGAGGAAACGGAACTTGGCCTGCTGGCGTTCTTCTCCGCTCGATCCGCTCGGGAAATAGCAGCTGATGATGCTCAACTTGGGCAGTGTCTTGTGGCCCGGGCGATCGAATCGCGCCTCGACATAGCGGCCTTCATCGTCGAACTCGGGATGCCCGAAACCGAAACTGATCTCGCTCGGCTCGACCCGGCTGTACAAGCCGACGCCCGAGTAGCCCTTTTTTTGCGCGCAATGGACGTGCCCCTGCATCCCGGCGATCTGCTCGAACCGGCCTTCCAGGTCACCGGCCTGGGCCTTCAGCTCCTGCACCCCCATACAATCGATTCGCATGGTTTCGGCCCACGGCAGCAGCCCCTTGTTGGCGGCCGAACGGATGCCATTCAGATTCAACGAGACGAGACGGAACACGCAGATGCCTTCGAAAAACCCGGCCGATCATTATTCGCCTTCGGCCGGGGCCAATGCGCTGGCGCTGGACTTCGTGCGCTTTTCGGTCGACGCCGGGGTGTTGCGATTCGGGGAATACAAGACCAAGGCTGGACGGCTGTCGCCGTATTTCTTCAATGCCGGTCTGTTCGACGACGGCGCCAAGCTGGGCCGTCTGGCTGAATTCTACGCAGCCCGACTGATCGCCTCGGGCTTGGCATTCGACATGATCTTCGGGCCGGCCTACAAAGGCATCACACTGGCCGCGGCAGTGGCGATCGAACTGGCGCGGCGTGGCCGCAACCTGCCGTTCGCCTTCAACCGCAAGGAGGCCAAGGATCACGGCGAAGGCGGCAAGCTGGTCGGCGCGCCGCTGCGCGGGCGGGTGCTGATCCTCGACGACGTGATCTCGGCCGGCACCTCGGTGCGTGAGTCGATCACCCTGATTCGCGCTGCCGGCGCTGAACCCTGCGGTGTCGGCATTGCGCTGGACCGGCAGGAAAAAGCCGGCGAAGACGGTGTCGATTCACAGCATTCTGCGGTCCAGCATGTGCAACTCGAATTCGGTCTGCCGGTCGTTGCTGTGGCCACGCTGGCCGATCTGCTCGACTTCCTGGAACAGCAGTCCGATCCACAACAGGCGGCGTTTCTGCCGGCTGTTTCGGCTTATCGGAAACGCTACGGCGCCTGAAAATGAAGGCCGTTTGTTGAAGCTGCATCTGCCATCGCAATGTTGAGAACCCTGATCGTCAGCAGCGTCCTTGTCCTGCTGGCGCAAACCGCTGTTGCGTCGATCTACACCTGCACCGACAAGAACGGGCGCAGGCATAACTCCGATCGGCCGATCGTCGATTGCCTCGATCAGCAGCAGCGCATCCTGAAGCCCGATGGCAGCTTGAAGACAATCGTTCAGCCTGCGATGTCGCCGCAGGAGCGCGGCGTCGCCGAGGCACGCGAGCGCGAAGCCGAGCGGGGACGCAGGGCCGAGCAGGAGAAGATCAAGCGCGACCGCATGCTGCTGCGCCGCTACCCGAATCCCGCGACGCACCAGGCGGCCCGTGTCGAGGCGCTGCGGCTGGTCAATACATCGCTTGAAGCCACCCAGCATCGCATCCAAGACTTGCAGAATGATCGCAAGCCGCTGACCGCGGAGGCTGCTCGGCTCGGAAACAAGGCGCTTCCGGCAGATCTGAAGCAGAAGCTCAATGCCAACGAGGCGATGCAGAAGGCGCAACAGTCGCTGGTGCAGAACCAGACTTCGGAAGCCGACCGCATCAACCAGCGCTATGACGACGAAGTCGCGCGTCTGGCGCCGTTGTGGAAAGGCCTTGCGCCCGCCAGGTCGTCCACCAATGGAGATCCGCGCTGATTTCCGCGGCCGCTGACAGCCGCTTGATTGTCAGCCGAGCCTGGATTTCATCAACTGGTTCACTTGGCCCGGATTGGCCTTGCCTTTGCTGGCCTTCATGACCTGACCCACCAGCGCGTTGAAGGCCTTGTCCTTGCCGCTGCGGTATTCGTCGACCGACTTCTGATTGGCCGCCAGCACCTCGTCGATGATGCGGTCGAGTTCGCCGCTGTCGCTCACCTGACGCAGACCCAGCGCCTCGATCAATTCGTCGACGCCACGCCGATCGCCTTGCCACATCGCATCAAAAACTTGTCGCGCGCCGCTGTTCGACAGCGTGCCATCGGTGATGCGGCCGATCAACGAGGCCAGCATGCCGGCACCGAGCGGGCTGTCATCGATGGCGCGCGCCTCGGCATTCAGCCGCCGCGAGACCTCTCCCATCAACCAGTTGGCCGCCAGTTTCGGCGCGCCACTGGCCTTGGCCACGGTTTCGAAGAAGGCGGCCATCGCCTTGCTCTGCGTCATCATCGCGGCGTCGTCGGCGGGCAATGAGTAGTCGCGCTGGAAGCGCTCGGCCATTGCTGCCGGCAGCTCGGGCATGGATTGCCCGACTTCGTTGATCCACTCGTCGGAGATCACCAGCGGGGGCAGATCGGGGTCGGGGAAGTAGCGGTAGTCGTGTGCGTCTTCCTTGGTCCGCATTGCGCGCGTTTCGCCGCTGTCCGGGTTGAACAGCACGGTGGCCTGCTGGATCGTGCCGCCGTCCTCGAGCATGTCGATCTGCCACTGGATCTCGTAGTCGATCGCCTGCTGAAGAAAGCGGAAGCTGTTCAGGTTCTTGATCTCGCGCCGGGTGCCCAAGGGCTCGCCGGGTTTGCGCACCGAGACGTTGGCGTCACAGCGAAAGCTGCCTTCCTGCATGTTGCCGTCGCAGATGCCGAGCCAGACCACCAGCGCATGCAGTGCCTTGGCGTATTCGGCCGCCTCGATGCTCGAGCGCATGTCGGGCTCGGTGACGATCTCGAGCAGCGGCGTACCGGCCCGGTTCAGGTCGATGCCGGTCTGCCCCGCATAGTCTTCGTGCAGCGACTTGCCGGCATCTTCTTCGAGGTGGGCGCGGGTCAGATTGACGCGGTGCAACTTGTCAGCAACGAAGAATTCGATGGTTCCACCCTGAACCACGGGCGTCTCGTACTGGCTGATCTGGTAACCCTTGGGCAGATCGGGATAGAAGTAGTTCTTGCGCGCGAAAATCGAATGGTTGGCAACCTTTGCACCAACCGCCAGACCGAAACGGATTGCCCGTTCGACCGCGCCGCGGTTCATCACCGGCAAGGTGCCGGGCAATGCCAGATCGACCACCGATGCCTGGGTGTTCGGATCGGCGCCGAAGCGGGTCGACGAGCCGCTGAAGATCTTCGACAGCGTCGACAACTGCGCGTGGGTCTCCAAGCCGATCACGACCTCGTAGCCGCGGATCAGTTTGACCGAGCTCATCGTGAACTCTCCGGAGCACGTTGGTGCCAGTCGCTTGCGTTCTGGAACGCGTGCGCACTGTGCAGCAGCGTTCCCTCCGCGAAATAGTTGCCGATCAACTGCAGCCCGACCGGCATGCCATGCTCGCCGAAGCCGGCCGGCAAGCTCATGCCGGGCAATCCCGCCAGACTGGCGGGCAGCGTGAAGATGTCGGCCAGGTAGGTCTTGACCGGATCGTCGCCCTGACCGCCGATTGGCCAGGCCACGGTGGGGGCGACCGGCCCGGCGATCAGATCGCAGTTCTTGAAGCAGGCCTGAAAATCGTCGGCAATCATCCGGCGCAGCTTCTGCGCCTGCAGGTAGTAGGCATCGTAGTAGCCATGCGACAGCACATAGGTGCCGATCATGATGCGTCGCTTGACCTCGGCACCAAAGCCCTCGGCGCGGCTTTTCTTGTACATGTCGAGCAAGTCGGTGTACTGCTCGGCCCGGTGGCCGAAGCGCACGCCGTCGAAGCGGCTCAGGTTGGAACTGGCTTCGGCTGGCGCGATGATGTAGTAGACCGGGATCGACAGCTCGGTGCGTGGCAGGCTGACGTCGACCAGCGTCGCGCCGAGTGCTTCGAACTGGGCCAGCGCAGCGCGCACCGCACCGTCGACATCGGCAGCCAGCGCAGCGGGAAAAAATTCTGCCGGCAAGCCGATTCGCAGGCCAGCCAACGGACGGCGGGCATCGGCGCCCGCGCGGGTTTGGGTCAACGCGCTCACATAGTCTTGTGGCTCGCGCCTGGCGCTGGTCGAGTCGCGCTCGTCGAAGCCGCCCATTGCCGACAACAACATTGCGCAATCCTCGGCACTCCGCGCCAGCGGGCCAGCCTGGTCCAGGCTCGATGCGAACGCGATCATGCCGAAACGCGAACACACGCCGTATGTCGGCTTGATGCCGGTGATGCCACAAAAGCTCGCCGGCTGGCGAATCGAGCCGCCGGTATCGGTGCCGGTGGCCGCCGGGATCAGGCGTGCGGACACCGCCGCGGCTGATCCGCCCGACGAGCCGCCCGGTACACGCTGCTTGTCCCAGGGGTTACGGGCAACACCAAAGGCCGAGTTCTCATTGGCTGAGCCCATCGCGAACTCGTCGCAGTTGAGCTTGCCCAGCGTGACCGCACCGGCTTGCGCCAAGCGGCTGACGACGGTTGCATCGAAGGGGCTGCGGTAGCCCTCGAGCATCTTTGAGCCTGCGGTGGTGGGCAGGTCACGCGTAACAAAGATGTCCTTGTGTGCGAGCGGAATGCCAAGCAAGGCAGCTGATCCGCCTTGCGCGCGCCGCGAGTCGGCAGCCTTGGCCTGGCTGACGGCCTGCTCGGCGTCGACACACAACCAGGCACCAAGGTCGGCATTGGCGCCGACGCGCGCCAGCAGGTGCTGAACCGCCTCGACGCTCGATACCGTGCCAGCACGCAGTTGACGGGCGAGTTCGGCGACGCCCCAGTGATGGAGATCGGAAGACACCGAAGCGCTCATTCGAGCACCTTGGGCACCAGGAACAGGCCATCCTCGACGGCTGGCGCACTGATCTGGTTGCGCTCGCGGTCGTTGCATTCGGTGACGACGTCGTCGCGCAGCCGCAACTCGACCTCGCTGATGGCCGACAGCGGCGTATACAAAGGCGCCACGCCGCGGGTGTCGACCACGCTCATCTGGTCGACAATTGAAAAGAAGCCGTTCAACTGAGTCAGCATCGAGGCTTGTTCGAGTTCTTGCAGTTCCAGCCTCGCCAGGTGGGCAATGCGGCTGACATCTTGCCTTGTCAAAGCCATCTCATCGGTGCTCGCAGAGGGTGCCGCAAGCGGGGTTGCGGCAGGGTAGGTCAGGGGGGATCGGTTATTATCCTCGGTTATCCATATATTTTTCGACCGCTTGCCTTGCCCGGGAGCGGTCGGTCTTCGCGGGGCCTCGTCACCAGGTTGATCTGGCCCCATCGTCGTCACTCCAACGGAATCCGCGTTTTCGCAGCGCCTTGCGGTCACAAATGGGCCGCAAGCACGATCGGTCATGTGTAGCGCTGCCGACTACCACCCCATTGAACATGTTCGGATCTTTTCGTCGCTACTTTTCGACGGACCTCGCCATCGACCTTGGAACAGCCAACACGTTGATCTACGTGCGCGGCAAAGGAATCGTGCTGGACGAGCCGTCTGTCGTTTCGATCCGCCATGAAGGCGGTCCAAACGGCAAGAAAACCATCCAGGCCGTCGGCAAGGAAGCCAAGGCCATGCTGGGCAAGGTGCCCGGCAACATCGAGGCCATACGGCCGATGAAGGACGGCGTGATCGCCGACTTCACCGTCACCGAGCAGATGCTCAAGCAGTTCATCAAGATGGTTCATCCGCGCTCGGTGCTTCGCCCGAGTCCCCGGATCATCATCTGTGTGCCCTGCGGTTCGACTCAGGTCGAGCGTCGAGCGATCCGCGAATCGGCGCTTGGCGCCGGCGCGAGTGAGGTCTATCTGATCGAGGAGCCGATGGCGGCCGCGATCGGTGCCGGCCTGCCGGTGTCCGAGGCCGAAGGCTCGATGGTGGTCGACATCGGCGGCGGCACCACCGAGGTTGGCGTCATCAGCCTGGGCGGCATGGTCTACAAGGGCAGCATCCGGGTCGGTGGCGACAAGTTCGACGAGTCGATCATCAATTACATCCGCCGCAACTACGGCATGTTGATTGGCGAGCCAACCGCCGAGTCGATCAAGAAGAACATCGGCAGCGCATTTCCGGGCTCCGAGGTCAAGGAGATCGAGGTGAAGGGCCGCAATCTGAGCGAAGGCGTGCCGCGTTCGTTCACGATCAGCAGCAACGAGATCCTCGAGGCGCTGACCGACCCGCTGAACCAGATGGTCTCGGCGGTCAAGAACGCGCTGGAGCAGACGCCGCCCGAACTGGGGCCGACATTGCCGAACGCGGCATGATGCTGACCGGTGGTGGTGCACTGCTGCGTGATCTGGATCGTTTGCTGGCCGAGGAAACCGGCTTGCCGGTGCTGGTTGCCGAAGATCCGCTGACCTGTGTGGTTCGCGGCTGCGGCATGGCACTGGAACGCATGGAACGTCTTGGCTCCATCTTCACCTCGGAGTGATGCAGCGCGGGGACTGGTCGTCGCGCATGTGCTGACCGCCTGACCCCTGCGGCGCTGATCGACCGGTCCTGATTGACCTGCAGTGGCTACTTCGCTGGGCTTGCTCGACCGAACACCCCCGCCGTTTTTCCGGCAGGGCACGTCGGCGCTGACCAAACTCAGCCTGTTTTCGGCCTTGGCGATCTTTCTGATGGTGGCCGATTTGCGCTTCAAGGTGACCCATCCGCTGCGGTCGGTGATTGCAACCCTGCTGCTGCCGATTGAGCGCAGCCTGAGCGTGCCGGTCAACGGCTTGGGCATAGGCCGGGAATACCTGCTCGGGCTGCAGGATGCCCTCACTGCGCAAGCCAGGGCACGCAAGGAGTTGGCGCTGCTGTCGGAGCGGGCCAGCCGCGTCGAGCAACTGACCCTGGAAAACGATCGCCTGCGCGCGCTGCTCGAATTGCGGCCCGCGCTGGTTGTCAAGTCGCAGGCGGCGGAAATCCTTTACGAGGCGGCGGACCCGTTTTCGCGCAAGGTCATCATCGACCGGGGCAAGCAACAAGGCGTCGTTGCAGGCTCTCCGGTGATCAACGAAACCGGGGTGCTCGGCCAGGTCACGCGGGTTTATCCGCTCAGTTCGGAGGTAACCTTGCTGACCGACAAGGACGCGGCCATACCGGTGCTGAATACCCGAACCCAGTCGCGCAGCGCCGCGTTCGGCGGGCTGGGTGCGATCGGCGGAGAAGGCCTGGAGCTGCGGTTCATGGCCGGCAATGCCGACGTGCAGGTGGGCGACACCTTGACGACATCGGGCGTGGATGGCGTCTATCCCCCGGGGCTTGCGGTGGCGACTGTCTCGAAGGTCGAGCGCGTGGCCGACTCGGGTTTCGCCCGCATCAGCCTGAAGCCGCTGGCGTCGTCCGACGCTGTGCGGCATGTCTTGGTGCTCGAGCCGATCCAGAACCAGTTGCCGGCCCGCCCGGTTCCGTTGACCGACGATCCTGCGCCGGCCGACCCCAAGGAAAAAGGCAAGAAGGGCGGCCGACCGTGAGCGGTATCCGTCACAGGCTGAGAATGCCGGGGCGCTGAGATGTCCAGGATCAGCCATCAATTGCTGTTGCCAGCGAATCCGGTTTTCATCGGATTCACGCTGTTCGTCGCGCTGGGGCTCGATCTGGTTCAACTGGGCCGCAGTCCGGCAATCCCCGACATGCTGGCGCTGACGCTGGTGTTCTGGAATGTCCATCAACCGCGCCGCATCGGCGTTGGAACGGCATTCATGTTCGGCCTGCTGGTCGATGTCCACGATGGCGCTCTGCTCGGCCAACATGCCCTTGCGTATACCCTGTTGAGTTATTTTGCGATCAGCATGCACCGGCGCCTGTTGTGGTTCGGCGTTCCAGCGCAGATGATCCAGGTTCTGCCCTTGTTCATGTTGTCGCACGCCGTTTCCTTCGTCGTGCGGATGCTGGCCGGCGGCATGTGGCCTGGGTGGGCTTTGCTGGCGGCACCGTTGGCAGAGGCCTTGTTGTGGCCGGTGATCACCTGGTTGTTGCTGGCACCGCAGCGCAGAACCCCGGATCCGGATAAGAATCGACCGTTGTGACCGAACTGAAAGACATCGAACTCGAACTCGGGCGCTTTCGTGCGCGCCTGCTGGCAGCCGTGGCATTCGTGCTGATCGGCTTCAGCCTGCTGACCGCCCGACTGATCTTTCTGCAGGTTTACAAGCACGACGAATTGGCGACCCGCGCCGACAACAACCGCATTGCGGTGGTGCCAATCGTGCCGAACCGCGGCCTGATCGTCGATCGCAACGGCATCGTGCTGGCCAATAACTATTCGGCCTTCACGCTGGAGATCACGCCGTCGAAGGCAGACGATCTGGACGCGACCATCGATTCACTGGCCGAGCTGGTCGAGATTCAGCCGCGCGACCGCAAACGGTTCAAGCGCCTGGTCGATGAAAGCAAGAGTTTCGAGTCGCTGCCGATCCGCACCAAGCTCAGCGACGAAGAGGTGGCCCGCTTCACCGCCCAACGCTTCCGCTTCCCGGCGGTCGAAATCAAGGCCCGGCTGTTTCGCAACTACCCGCTGGGTGAGGTCGGCAGCCATCTGATCGGCTACATCGGGCGCATCAACCGCGCCGAGAAGGAAGACCTCGAGGAATCGGAGGATCAGGCCAACTACCGAGGCACCGACTACATCGGCAAGCTGGGCGTCGAGCAGAGCTACGAACGCGAACTGCACGGCACCACCGGATTCGAGGAAGTCGAGACCAGCGCTGGCGGCCGCGCGGTGCGCCGGCTCAAGAGCAACCCGGCGACGCCCGGCAATACGCTGGTGATGTCGATCGACATCCGACTGCAGGCGATGGTCGAGGAGATGTTCGGCGATCGGCGCGGAGCACTGGTCGCGCTCGATCCGCGCAGCGGCGAGGTCCTGGCCTTCGTCAGCAAGCCGACATTCGATCCCAATCTGTTCGTCGACGGCATCGACGTCGAATCCTGGCGCGATCTCAATGAATCGATCGACAAGCCGCTGCTGAACCGGGCCTTGCGCGGCACCTACCCGCCCGGCTCGACCTTCAAGCCGTTCATGGCGATGGCGGCGCTGAAAACCGGCAAACGCGGCCCCAACCAGGTGATCTTCGACGGCGGGACGTTTCAGTTCGGCAACCACACCTTCCGCAGCCACGGCGATGGCGGGCTCGGGCCGGTCGACATGGTGCGCAGCATTGTCAAATCGAGCAACGTCTATTACTACTCGCTGGCCAACGAGATGGGTGTCGACCTGATGCACGATCAGCTCGAGCCGTTCGGATTCGGCCGCAAGACCGGCATCGATCTGCAAAGCGAGGTCACCGGGCTGCTGCCGTCGACGGCGTGGAAGCGCAAGGCTTACAAGCGGCCAGAGCAGAAGAAGTGGTATGCCGGCGAAACGATTTCGCTCGGAATCGGCCAGGGTTACAACAATTTCACGATGCTGCAACTCGCCAGCGCGACAGCGACCTTGGTGTCTGGCGGCCAGCGTTTCAAACCGAGGCTGGTGCGCGAGATCGAGGACGTGGTGACGCGAGCCCGCCGTAGCGTTGCCACCGATGCGCTGCAGCCCCTGTCATTTCAGCCGGGGCACGTGCAGTTGCTGCGGCGCGCACTGTACGGCGTGACGCAGGACGGCACCTCGGCTCGCATCTTCAAGGGGGCGGCGTATCAGAGTGGTGGCAAGACCGGTACTGCGCAGGCGGTGGGCCTGCGCCAGAACGAGAAGTACAACGCCTCGAAGATCGAAGAACACAAACGCGACCATTCCTTGTATATCGCCTTTGCGCCAATCGAGGCACCAACCGTCGCGCTGGCCGTGGTGGTCGAGAACGCCGGCTTCGGCTCCGACGCTGCCGCGCCGATCGCGCGCCGGGTCTTCGACTATCTGCAGCTTGGCCTGTATCCGAACAAGGAAGACATGGCGCTGACGCGTGTCGGCAAGGCCGGCCCGCCGGTCGGCACTCCGCGGCAGGCCGAGACCGTACCGCTGCCTGGTGCGACGATCATGCTGGGGCATCCGAATTCGAATCAGCAGATCGTGCCGTTGCCTGTTCCCGAGGTTCCGATGGTCGATGTCGGGCCGACAATCGCGTCTCCGGTGGCGGTTGCCAACGGTCCGCGCAGCACTCAATGAACGTCGCCTTCGACAAGCCTTCGGTGCTGCAGCGGCTCGCGCCGATCTTCAGCGGATTCGACGCCCCCTTGCTGATCGGTCTGGTGCTGCTCAGTGTGGCGGGGCTGGTGACGATGTATTCGGTCGGTTTCGATCACGGAACACGCTTCGTCGACCATGGCCGCAACATGATGCTGGCCGCCGGCATCCTGTTCATGGTCGCGCAGGTGCCGCCGCAGCGACTGATGACACTGGCGGTGCCGCTTTATACGATCGGTTTGACGCTGCTGGTGGTGACCGCGATCTTCGGCATCACGAAAAAGGGTGCGACGCGCTGGCTCGATCTGCGGATCACCGTGATCCAGCCGAGCGAGATCATGAAAATCGCCACGCCGTTGATGCTCGCCTGGTGGTTCCAGCGCCGCGAAGGCCAGTTGCGGGCTCCTGATTTCGTCGTCGCGGTGGTCTTGCTGGCGATTCCGGTCGCGCTGATCGTCAAGCAGCCCGATCTCGGCACGGCGCTGCTGGTCTTGTCGACGGGCCTGTATGTGATGTTTTTTGCCGGTTTGTCGTGGCGGCTCATCGCCCCGATATTGATCGCCGTGGCGCTGGCGATCGCGGCGTTGGTGGTCACTGGGGACACCATCTGCCAGTCAGACGTCGATTGGCCGTTGCTGCGGGCGTATCAGAAGAACCGGATCTGCACTCTGCTCGATCCTTCGACCGATCCGCTCGGCAAAGGGTTTCACATCATCCAGGGCATGATCGCCATCGGCAGCGGGGGCATCGACGGCAAGGGCTTCATGAAGGGTACGCAAACGCACCTCGAGTTCATTCCGGAACGCACTACCGACTTCGTATTCGCGGCTTTCGCCGAAGAATTCGGCCTGATCGGCTGCCTGTCGCTGCTGAGCGTTTTTCTGTTCCTGATCTTCCGCGGCCTGGTGATAGCCTCCGACGCACCGACGGTATTCACGCGGCTGCTGGCGGGCTCCATCACGCTGAGTTTTTTCACCTATGCGTTCGTCAACATGGGCATGGTCAGCGGCATCTTGCCGGTGGTCGGCGTGCCCTTGCCCTTCATCAGCTATGGAGGAACCGCAATGGTCACCCTCGGCCTGAGTCTGGGCATTCTGATGTCGATCGCGAAAAGCCGGCGGCTGGTGCAGAGTTAGCCGCGACCCGATCGTTCAGACCGATCCGGCTGCCGATGTCTTGAAGCGCAGCGTGAACAAGGCGCCTGGGCCGAACGCCGCGCCTGCATGTTCGCTCAAACCCGAACGGTGGCGCAGGTTGGCATCTTCGAGTTCAACCTCGACACCATGTTGCCTGGCGATCTCGCGGACGATCGCCAGGCCGAGCCCGGAACCGTCGACCCCGGTATCCAGTGAACGGGAAAACGGCTGGAATACCTGCCCGCGGTCGGCCGCGGGAATGCCCGGACCGGAATCCTCGACCTGCAACACGACAACCTGTCCGAACGGATCCTCGGTCACCCGCACCGTGACAGTCCCGGCCGCGGGTGTAT
>JBBRID010000065.1:0-12420 GCA_038221635.1 Burkholderiales bacterium | reverse complement strand
GTAGCCCTTGGCTTCGCCGCCAAACTTGGCCGCCAGCACCGTCGTGATCGCCGCCGTCAGCGTCGTCTTGCCATGGTCAACGTGTCCAATCGTGCCCACGTTCACGTGCGGCTTGGTCCGTTCAAATTTACCTTTTGCCATTTTTCTCTCCTCGAATTCGAGAGTAGTAAACAGTTAAAACTTGCAATAACTTGCGAAAAAACTTGGTGCCCATGGCGCGGATCGAACGCGCGACCTCTCCCTTACCAAGGGAGTGCTCTACCACTGAGCCACATGGGCGTTCAACCAGACGGTCGACACAGGCATGGAAACCGCAATTCACCATGCCTCTGACGACAACCTAAAACCACAAATCAAACCCAACACCCCAACCACGAACACTGGAGCGGGAGACGGGAATCGAACCCGCGTGATCAGCTTGGAAGGCTGGAGTTCTACCATTGAACTACTCCCGCATACTCACTCGCGCCACTCGCTCGCGCTACTCACTCACCGGCTGGAACTCACCGTATCGACTGGTTCCCACTGGTGGAGGAGGCTGGATTCGAACCAGCGTAGGCGTAAGCCAACAGATTTACAGTCTGCCCCCTTTAGCCACTCGGGCACCCCTCCGGTGAGCCGGCGACTATAGCACGCTTTCGGAGCCCGCCCGAGCCAGCCAGTCGACCCCGGCGCCGGACGCCAGGCCAAAATGCCCGCAACCGATGAAGGGCCGGGGGGGCCTTCGAGCTGAAAGCGGCGAGGGGTGATTGGCCGTCAGGATCAGGTGTCGTCCCGGCGCTTGCGTTGCGATCAGCGGCAACTTGGCCTGCGCATGCGCGCCCCACAACATGAAGACGACACGATGCGGCAAGCCGGCAACCGCCTCGATCAGCAAATCGGTCAGCGTCTCCCATCCAAGCCTGGCATGGCTGGCCGGCGCACCGTCCTCGACGGTCAGCACGGTGTTCAGCAACAAAACGCCCTGCCGAGCCCAGTGGCCGAGGTGCCCGTGGGCGCCCCTCAGCGGCTCGAGACCGAGGTCGCGCTGCAATTCGGTGAAGACGTTGCGCAGGCTCGGCGGCAGCTTGACCCCATCGGGCACCGAGAACGCCAATCCCTCGGCCTGACCCGGCCCGTGGTACGGATCCTGCCCCAGGATTACCACGCCTACCTGATCGAGTGCCGTGAGCGACAACGCGTTAAAGGGTTTGGCGGGGTAGATTGCAACACCGGCCGCGCGTCGGGCATCGACGTGCCGGATCAGGGCATGTCCCTGCGAGCTGTTGCGCCAGGCCCCGACCACAGGCTGCCAGAGGGCGGGCACCTCGTCGATCAGATCGTCGAGCGGCCGCGACAGGCGGTTGTCCGGCGCCACAGTCGAGGTCGCTGGCGCTCTGGCCATGTTCAATCGAACAGGTTCGCCAGCGCAACGCCCGGGTCGGTTGCACGCATGAAGGCCTCGCCGACCAGGAAGGCATGCACGCCGGCTGCACGCATGCGCTGCACATCGGCGCGCACGAGGATGCCGCTTTCAGTCACCAGCAGGCGATCGCGTGGCACCTCGGACATCAGCGTCAAGGTGATGTCCAGGCTTACCTCGAAGGTCCGCAGATTGCGGTTGTTGATGCCGATCAACGGAGTTTGCAGCCGCAAGGCTCGCTCCACCTCGTCGGCGTCGTGCGCTTCGACCAGCACCGCCATGCCGAGCTCGGTCGCCATCGACTCGAGTTCGGCCATCAGCGCAGGATCGAGACAGGCCACGATCAGCAGGATGCAGTCTGCACCCATCGCCCGCGCCTCGTAGACCTGGTACGGGTCCACCATGAAATCCTTGCGGATCACCGGCAGCGAGCAGGCGCTTCGCGCTGCTTCGAGATAGGCGGGCGAACCCTGGAAGAACGACCGATCCGTCAGCACGCTGAGACAGGCGGCTCCGCCGCTCGCGTAGCTGACAGCGATGTCGGTCGGCTTGAAGTCGTCCCGCAGCACACCCTTGCTCGGGCTCGCCTTCTTGATCTCGGCAATCACCGCAGCCTGTCCGGCACCGACTTTCGCCCGCATCGCCCCGACGAAGTCGCGCTGGCCGCCGCGCTGCTCGGCATCACGGCGCAGCGATTGCAGATCGCGCGCGCGCCGCGCCGAGTCGACTTCGTCGCGCTTGACGGCGACGATCTTGTCGAGAATGTCGCTCATCAGCTTTTTGCCAGTTTTTGGCTTGCCTCTACGAACTGCGTCAGCTTGGACTTGGCCGCACCACTGGACAAGGCCTTGCCCGCCAGTTCGACCCCTTCGGCCATCGAAGCCGCGACATTGGCCGCATACAACGCGACACCCGCATTCAGCATCACGATGTCACGCGGCGCGCCCGGCACATCATCGAGCACGCCGAGCAACATGGCTTTCGATTGCTCCGGCGTCTCGACACGCAGCGCCCGGTTGCTCGACATCGTCAGGCCGAAATCCTCCGGGTGAATCTCGTATTCGCTGATCGACCCATCCTTGTATTCACCCACCATCGTCGCTGCGCCAAGCGATACCTCGTCCATGCCGTCGCGCCCGTAGACCACCACCGCGTGCTCGGCGCCCAGGCGCTGCAGCGCGCGCACCTGGATACCGACCAGATCGGGGTGGAAAACGCCCATCAGGATATTCGGCGCATCGGCGGGATTGGTCAGTGGGCCGAGGATGTTGAAGATGGTGCGAATGCCGAGTTCCTTGCGCACCGGCCCGACATTTTTCATCGCCGGATGATGAGCCGGCGCAAACATGAAACCGATCCCGGTATCGGCGATGCATTGCGAAATCGCAGCCGGCGTCAGGTTCAGCGCGACGCCCAGCGCCTCGAGCACATCGGCACTGGCGGACTTGCTCGACACGCTGCGGTTGCCGTGCTTGCTGACGCGCGCGCCCGCCGCAGCCGCCACGAACATGCTGCAGGTCGAGATGTTGAAGGTATGTGATCCGTCGCCGCCGGTGCCAACGATGTCGACCAGATGCGTGCGGTCGGCAACCTCCACCTTGGTCGAGAACTCGCGCATCACCTGCGCGGCGGCAGTGATCTCGCCGATGGTTTCCTTCTTGACGCGCAGGCCGACCAGCATCGCCGCCATCATCACCGGCGACATCTCGCCACTCATGATGCGGCGCACGATCGCCAGCATCTCGTCGTGGAAGATCTCGCGGTGATCGATGGTGCGGGTCAGGGCTTCGGTATCGGTGATCGGCATGTCCGACTCCTACAAGGTGTTTCGCAGAATGTGAATGGCTTGCTCGATGTCGTCACTCGACACGTCGAGGTGAGTGACCAGGCGCAGCCGATACAGGCCGGTGCACAGCAAGCCGGCGTCGCGCAGCCGATCGGTGACGCCGACGGCACGCTCGGGGGTCAGGTCGATGAACACCATGTTGGTCTGCGGCGCTTCGACAGCAACGCCGGACAGACCGGCCAAGCCCTCGGCCAGTCGGCGTGCATGGTCATGATCTTCGGCCAGTCGATCGACATGGTGGTCGAGTGCGTGCGACGCAGCAGCCGCGAGCACACCGGCCTGACGCATGCCGCCGCCCAGCATCTTGCGGATCCTGAATGCGCGCGCGATCAGATCGGCCGAACCGCAAAGCGCCGAACCCACCGGAGCGCCAAGGCCCTTGCTGAAACAGACCGACACGCTGTCGAACGGCGTCGCCAGCCGCCTGGCCTGGCTCAACGGATCACCTCCGCTGGCGACAGCCGCGTTGAACAAGCGCGCGCCATCGAGATGCGCAGACAGGCCGCGACCATGCGCCAGTTCACATGCTTCGTCGATATAGGCCTGGGGCAGCAATTTGCCGCCCCAGGTGTTTTCGAGCGCCAGCAAGCGGGTGCGGGCGAAGTGGGCGTCGTCGGGCTTGATCTGCGCGGCGATTTCGTCGAGCGCCATCGTGCCGTCGGCCCTTTGCACGATCGGCTGCGGCTGAATGCTGCCGAGCACCGCCGCGCCACCCGCCTCCCAGCGATAGGTATGCGCCATCTGGCCGACCAGGTATTCGTCGCCGCGCTGACAATGCGCCATCAATGCGCACAGATTGCTTTGCGTACCGGTGGGCACGAACAGCGCGGCCTCCTTGCCCAGCATCTCGGCAATCTTCTTCTGCAGCGCGTTGACGGCCGGATCATCGCCGAACACATCGTCGCCGACCTCCGCGGAGGCAATCACCTCGCGCATCGCCGGCGTCGGCCGGGTGACGGTATCGCTGCGCAGATCGATCATGCGGCGCGCCTCGACAAATCGAGAAAGTTCTTCAGCATCGCGTGGCCATGCTCGGTGAGGATCGACTCGGGGTGGAATTGCACGCCTTCCAGCGGTGTCCAGCCACCCGCAAGCCCAGTGTGGCGAACCCCCATGATTTCGCCATCCGGCGTGGTCGAGGTGATTTCCAGCTCGGCCGGCAGGCTGGCCTTCTCGATTGCCAGCGAGTGGTAGCGGATCACGCTGAAGCGATCCGGCAGACCGGCGTAGATGCCCCTGCCATCGTGCGAAACCTCGCTCGCCTTGCCGTGCATCTGGACCCGCGCCCGGATCACCTTGCCACCGAGCGCCGCACCGATGCTCTGGTGACCAAGGCAAACCCCCAGGATCGGCAACTTGCCGATGAAATGACTGACGGCGGCCACACAAATCCCGGCTTCAGCCGGCGAACAAGGCCCCGGCGACAGCACCAGATGCTCGGGCTTCAGATCAGCGATTTCTTGCAGGGTGATCTCGTCGTTACGAACCACGCGAACGTCTTCGCCGAGCTCACCAAAATACTGCACCAGGTTGAAGGTGAAGCTGTCGTAGTTGTCGATCATGAGAAGCATGGCACTCCCTAAGCTATTGTTTGATTTAGCTTTGTCACAGTCATGATGAACCTGAGCGGTGACCGATACCCCCTCGGATACCCTCCATCTGTGGACTGCCCGGCGGGGAGGCGGGCGAGGGTCGTGCGTGTGCGTGGTCGGCGGCTATCGCCACCAACCAACCGGCAAGAACACGGACATTTCCAAGGGCTGCTTCACGGGCTGCGATTCTAAGGGGTGCGAAACGGGCGGCAAAGCGTCTCTTCAACACGTCGAGTTCCGGACCTGTCCGCCACGCCTCGAAAAGTTCCTATCCACCTCTCGATGTGCAAGTCATCATCATCGATCAAGCGCGACTTCTTCCGCTGGCTATCATCGGTTCCATCCGCACCGCGCCATGGACCATCACCAGCTCGATATCTTCAACGACAGCCGCGACGTCTGCCTGCGCAACGACATCGCCGCCGCCATCGTCCGCGCAGACCTGGCCGCCGCGCGGTTGGCGCTGGTGGGGCTGCGCAGCGAGTCCGACAGCGACTCCACGCTTGGCGCGGCGCAGACCCTGATCGACCACCTCGTGACCACGTGCGCGGATGAACCTTTGCGCTCGGCGGACGAAGTTCTCACCAGACGCCGAGACATCGAAACCCGGATAGCGCCAGCCGCCCGCCAGATACTCGGGCCAGCAGTGTCCGCACCCTGGCTGACCACTCAGTGGCGCCGGCTGGCCGACACGGCCCACACGTTGCCCTGGCAACCCGATCAACCCGACGCCCATGCCGCTTCGATCTACCTGCAAGCTGGCGCCTGGACCGAAGCGGCCGAGGCCGCGGGACAAATCAGCTCATGGCGGCGCATCCCGCAACCCTTGCTGTGGATGACACAGGCCTGCTGGCGCCGCGATGGTGCCGATGCCACGTGGCCTTTGTTGGTCGAGGCGTTTTGGCTTGCCCCGACCCGTGCGGCCGCTTTGATTCCGCAACTCGACGACTCTGCGCTCATCCGGCTGGCACGTCGGTTTGAGGCCGACTTCGATCCCGACGGTGCCGATTGGGCCTGGATGCCGGCCTGGGCACTGATCGACCGGCCGCTGCTGGCCGCGGTGATGTCGACGGCCGAGGTGCCGCCGCGACACAACGCGGCCGAAGCCTTTCAGATCGTGATGGGATTGCTGCGCATGGAGCGTGCGGGCCGGCACCACGACATCATCGATTACCGCAAGCGCCTACGCGGCCTGTCGGACAGACTTTTCGCCGCTTATATGGCGACCCGCTGACCGCCGCCTCGGCCCGCGGCCTTCTGCCGCATCACGGCCGCGCCGCGAGCGTGAACCCGACCCGCGTGCGCCCGCCGGCCGATTCAGCCAGCGTGCGGCCGGCATGCATGCGTGCGATGGCAGCGACGATGGCCAGCCCCAGGCCGTGATGCTTGTGTTCGCTGTCGCCTGAGCGAGCATCGTCGGCGCGGAAGAATCTGTCGAACAGTCGCGCCAGATGTTGCGGCGAGATCGCAGGGCCGGCGTTGTCGACAACAACCCGCACGTGCTCGGGCGCATCGGGTTCGATATGGATCGCGACGCGTGAGCCGCGCTCGGCATAACGAATCGCATTGCCGAGCAGGTTCGACACCGCGCGCTTGAACAGCGGTTCGTCGACCGCGGTCACAACATCGCCGACGACCTCGACCGTCAGCCCGCAATCCTCGATCTGCGCTTCGTGGAAGTCGACGACCTGAGCGGCAAGCGCCGCCAGGCTCAGTCGCTCGCCGCGCCGCGCAGTCACCCCTCGATCGGCCCGGGACAGAAACAACATGTCGTTGACCATCGCCGCCAGGCGTTGCATTTCCTCCAGATTCGAGACCAGCACCTCGCGCAAAGCGTCGGCCGAGCGTTCACGCGACAACGCCACTTCGGTATGCCCCATCAAAGCGGCGATCGGCGTGCGCAATTCATGCGCAACATCGGCGTTGAAACCTTCGAGCTGGCGATAGCTGAGCTCGAGCCGGTCCATCAGGCCGTTGAACTGCATGACCCATGGCCGCAGTTCCTCGGCCGGATCGGCGAGGTCGAGCCGCTGATCGAGCGCATCCGGGGAGATCGCGCGGGTCTGCTCGGCCAGATCGCGCAGCGGGCGCAATTGGCGGCGCACCTGCCAGTAGGTCGCGCCGCCCACCGCGGCACCTGCCACCAGGGTCAGCAGCGTCAGCGAGATTGCCCAGTAACGGCCAAGCTTCGCATCGGCCGCGAAGTCCATCGTGTAATCGACCTTCAGGCTGCCGCCGCCGACATTCGGGGTCGGCACGGCGAACGATTGAGTCGCCACGTGACTGGACAATTGATTGGCACCGGTGGTCGGGTCTGCGTACAGCAGCCGGCCGTCGGCGGTCACGACCCGGATGCGCGAATTGGTGCGCATCGCCGCGTCGGTCTGCAACTGCGCTATGCAGGCATCGGCGCCGCCGATTCGCGCCTTGGTTTCGAGCAAACGAGCGATCACTTCGCTGCGATATGACAGCTCCTCGCGGTTCTTTTTCATGATCAGCATCTCGATCGCGCACCAGCTGCCGAAGAATACGGCGCCCAGCACCAACATCGTCAGCAGCGCGACCTTGCTCGACGCGCGCCGGCTGATCGAATGGCTGCACACGTTGGCATCACGTGCTGCGTTCATTGGTCGCGCTCCTCAAGCACATAACCCATGCCTCGCACCGTGTGCAGCAGCTTGGCCGGAAATGGATCGTCGATCTTCGCGCGCAGGCGGCGCACCGCGACTTCGACGACGTTGGTATCGGAGTCGAAATTCATGTCCCACACTTGTTCGGCCAGCGTCGTGCGCGACAGGATCTGTCCACGGCGGCGCAACAGCAGCGTCAGCAGCGTGAACTCCTTTGCCGTCAGGTCCAGGCGCTGCCCATCGCGGGATGCCTTGCGGCTGACCAGGTCGATTTCGAGCCCGCCGAGCTTGAGTTGGGTGAGCGTCGCACCACCGCTGCCGGCCCCGCGGCGCAGCAGTGCGCCGATGCGCGCCAGCAGTTCGGAGAATGCAAACGGCTTCACGAGATAGTCGTCGGCACCATCCTGCAGGCCGCGCACGCGGTCTTCGACCTTGTCGCGCGCCGTGAGCATCAGCACCGGCATCCGGCCTTTCGGTGCGGGTCGTTCGCGCAGCGCCTTCAACACGCCGAAGCCGTCGATGCCAGGCAGCATCACGTCGAGCAGCATCAGATCGTACTCACCTTCAACAGCCAGATGCCGGCCGTCGATGCCGGTGCGCGCGACGTCGACGACGTAGCCGTTCTCCGACAAGCCCTTCTGCAGGTAGTCGGCAAGTCTGAGATCGTCTTCAACGACAAGCAAGCGCATGGCTTCGATGTTCTCCGCAATGGCGTGCATCTTCCCACTTCCGGGAGCTGCCGTGGATTACGAATTTGTCATCTTGCCGTCGGCTTCCCAGCACCTTCGCTTTCTAAAGTTCATTTTGTGCCGGGGCTGAAACGCACGACACAAACACAAACCCACCCACATCCTTCAGGAGTCTTTCATGTCCATCAAATCCACCCTCGCCATCGCCGCCTTTTCGATACTCGCCGCAGGCAGCGCATTCGCCGTCGAAGCGACGCGTGACTTCGACAACCAGACGTTGTCGACCAAGAGCCGCGCCGAAGTTGTGAGCGAACTGCGCGCCGCACAACACGCCGGCTTGGTCGACAGCAATGAAGGCTCGCCGATGCAAATCGTGCAGTCGACGCTGACGCGTGCCCAGATCGTCGCCGAAGCCCGCGAGGCACAGCGCCTGGGCCTGACCGGCGGCGGCGAACTTCTCAGAATCGCAACCCCAGCACAGGCCGAGCAGATTCGGATGGCCGGCGAACGCGCGGTCGCGACGACCGTCGCCACGGCGCGTTGATGCACACGATCGATGGGCTCGTGTTGCGAGCCCATGGGTCTGCCATGCATCGAACCGCCGCACCAAAATTTGCCCCGAGGCCGGACCTTCGCGCGTTGCGCCCCGGCGCGCGTGGGCTGGTCGCAGCCCGTTCCAGAAGCGCTCAGAACCCCTCTTCAACCAACTCGGCCGCGCGGATCAACGCCCTGGCTTTCGCCTCGGTCTCTTTCCATTCAAGCTCGGGCACCGAATCGGCAACGACGCCAGCAGCCGCCTGCACATACAGCGTCTGATCCTTGACGATGCCGGTGCGGATCGCGATCGCGACATCCATGTCACCGGCAAAGCTGAGATAGCCGCAGGCACCGCCGTATATGCCGCGCTTGACCGGCTCGAGCTCGTCGATGATTTGCATCGCGCGCACCTTCGGCGCGCCGCTCAAGGTACCGGCCGGGAAGGTGGCGCGCAACACATCGAGGTTGGTCGTGCCCGGCTTCAGCAGCCCTTCGACATTGCTGACGATGTGCATCACGTGTGAATAGCGCTCGATGGCGAAGGCTTCGGTCACCTTGACGCTGCCGGTCTGCGCAATGCGACCGATGTCGTTTCGGGCCAGGTCGATCAGCATCAGGTGTTCAGCGCGCTCTTTCGGATCGGCGCTCAATTCGGTTTCCAGCGCCTTGTCCTGCTCAGGCGTGGCACCGCGCGGCCGCGTGCCGGCCAGCGGGCGGATCGTCACCTTGTCACCATCGATCGTCTGCTCGTGGCGGACCAGGATCTCCGGCGATGCGCCGACAATCTGGAAATCGCCCATGTCGTAGAAATACATGTAGGGTGACGGGTTCAGCGAGCGCAGCGCGCGATACAGGCTGAGCGGGCTTTCCGTATAACGCTTCTTCAAACGCTGGCCGATCTGCACCTGCATCATGTCGCCGGCCGCGATGTATTCCTTGGCCTTCAACACGGCAGCCAGATAATCGGCCTTGGTGAATTCGCGTTCGACATTGTGCGACTGGCCGCGCTTGACGGCTGGCGCGGTCACACTGTATTTAAGCTTGTCGCCCAACTCGGCCAGCCGGCGCTTGGCCTTGAAGAAGGCTTCCGATTCCTGCGGGTTTGCATAAACGATCAGATACAACCGGCCCGACAGGTTGTCGATCACCGCCAACTCTTCACACTGCAGCAGCATGATGTCGGGGGTGTCGATGCCGCCGGACTTTTGAGTGGCCGCCAGCTTCGGCTCGATGAAGCGCACCGCGTCGTAACCAAAATAGCCCGCCAGGCCACCGCAAAAACGCGGCAAACCCGGGCGCAGCGCGACCTTGAAGCGTTGCTGATAGCTGGCGATGAAATCGAGCGGGTTGCCCTCGTTGGTTTCGACCACTTCGGCGTCGGTGACGACTTCGGTTCGAAAGCCGGTCGAGCGCAGCAGCGTGCGCGCCGGCAGGCCGATGAACGAATAACGGCCGAAGCGCTCGCCTCCGACAACCGATTCGAGCAAGAAACTGTTTTTGCCACCGCCGCTGCCGTAAGCCAGTTTCAGGTACAGCGACAGCGGCGTTTCCAGATCGGCGAACGCCTCGGCGATCAAGGGTATCCGGTTGTGGCCCTGGGCGGCCAGACTCTTGAATTCAAGTTCGGTGATCACGTTTCAGGGCCCTCCACAGCCCATCGGCAGCGTTGCAACGCGCGCCGCATATTTCCGGGTGTCGTTTCAGACGAATCGGCGCAAGCCAACTCACTGGTGGAGCCGAACCGAGCAACGCGGTCGGGTGATCACGGGGCCCGCAACGGCAAGCAAATCAGGCTTGATCGACACATTGCGCGCCGGGCGCAGCGGTATCGCTCAAGCGCATGCTGACGGGCTGCGCCAGGGCCAGGCTCCCCGGTCGGGTGACCTGTCGTTGTGCTTGCGGGCGGTGAACATCCAAAAAGTGTATCAGGCTGGATCTTGAGACGACACGAGGGGGATGACGCGTTGCGGATGCCAGCGGTCAGCGCAGCGGCAACTGATCGAGGCGATCGATGATGCCGTCGCAATCGACCTGCTCAACCGGTTCGCCGTGGTTATAGCCGTACGAGACGAGCCACACCGGGCAGCCCGCTGCTCGCGCCGCGCGCGCATCATTGCTGCTGTCGCCGATCATCAGCGTGTGGGCGGGCTGCGTCGCCAATGCTTCGCATGCCTTGAACAGCGGCAATGGATCGGGCTTCTTGCGTTCGAAGGCATCGCCGCCAAAAACGACCGAAAAATTGTCACGCAAATCCTTGGCCTTCAGCAGTTTCTCGGCAAACTCGGTCGGCTTGTTGGTCAGGCAGGCCAGGGCCCAGCCACGCTGGCGCAATCTCGCAAGACCTTCGGCGACTCCCGGGTAGACAGCAGAATGCCGACCATTGACGCGACGGTAATGGCCCTGATACGCCGACCAGGCCGAATCGTACAAGCCCGGCTCGGCGCCGACGTGTGCAAGCGTGCTGCGGATCAGGTGTTCCGAACCTTTGCCGACCGTGCGCTCAATGAACGGCCGATCGACGATCGGGAGCGACAGGCCTTCGAGCACCGCGGCGATCGCGACCTCGAAATCACCGACGGTGTCGACCATCGTGCCGTCGAGGTCCACGATGGCGGCCCGAATCTGCGGATCGATCGGAGTATTCATCGCGCCAACTCGCTGCGCATCGCGGCGATCACTTTGGCGTAGTCGGACTGGCCAAAGATTGCGCTGCCGGCAACAAAGGTGTCAGCGCCGGCATCGGCAATGCGGCGAATGTTGTCGACCTTGACGCCGCCGTCGATCTCGAGCCGGATCTCGCGCCCGGTTTCGGCACGATAGGCATCGATGCGCTGGCGCGCTTCGGCCAGTTTGCGCAACGACGACTCGATGAAACTCTGCCCGCCGAAACCCGGGTTGACACTCATGATCAGCACCAGATCGACCTTGTCGATCACCCAGTCCAGCACGTCGAGCGGCGTGGCTGGATTGAAGACCAGGCCAGCCATGCAGCCTTCTGCCTTGATCGCCTGCAGACTGCGATCGACATGGGCCGAGGCTTCGGGATGGAAGCTGACCCGATCGGCGCCGGCACGGCAGAAGGCCTGCGCCAGGGCGTCGACCGGCTGCACCATCAGGTGGACGTCGATCGGCACCTTCGCACCGGTGGCGGTGACCGCATGTTTGCGAAGTGCCTCACAGACCATCGGGCCGAAGCTCAGGTTCGGCACGTAGTGATTGTCCATGACATCGAAATGGATCCAATCGGCACCGGCGGCGATCACCGCCTTGACTTCGTCGCCAAGGCGCGCGAAATCGGCGGACAACAGGCTGGGTGCGATGCGGAAGGCGGGAGCCCCGGCACCCGCGCTGGAAGGTATTGGGTCAGACGCGGTCATCGGCTGATTCTAGAAGGGCGCGCCGGCAAGCCGACAACCTAGGAGCCTGTCGGGCTTGGGGAGCGTCGGCTGCGAATCGACCGCAGCGGTCCATTTCTCACCGTCTTTTTGCCCCATAGCTGGGCTATGGGGCTGCAAATCCGGCAAGAACGGTCCTCGCTGGGGCCGATTCTCGCTATCGACGCCCCAAGCCCGACAGGCTCCTAGAATCACCATCATGCAAAAGCCCGAATTCACCTGCACCGTCGCGGTTCGACATCTGGCCGAGCAATCCGATCCCTCGGCACAGCGGTATGCCTTCGCGTATACGGTGACGATCCGCAACAGCGGCGACATCACCGCCCAAC
>JBBRID010000064.1:0-12688 GCA_038221635.1 Burkholderiales bacterium | reverse complement strand
GCGTCTCCTGCGTCCGACTTCTTCTTGCCGGCCTCGCCGCCACGGAAATCGGTGACGTACCAGCCCGAGCCCTTCAACTGAAAGCCGGCGGCAGTGACTTGTTTGACAAATGTCTCTGCACCGCAGGCCGGACAGGTGCTGAGCACCGGGTCGGAGATCTTCTGCAGCACGTCTTTCGCGTGACCGCAGGTCTCGCAGCGGTAAGCGTAGATCGGCATCGGAAACTTTCTCGGGTAGACGGGCGCGATTCACCGCACCTGATAAAAAAATCAAAGCCTACGATTCTATTCCGAGATGGCAAACCGGGTCGATTTGCGTCGCAATGCCACCGAGGCGGCCACTCCGACATTGCAGCTGGCTACTGAAACCACATGAAGACCAGCCCGGCGCCGCCGAGGAAGCCCAACAGCAAGGCGCCAATCTGCTGCCACATTCGCCGGCCGCGCCGGCGATCCTCGAGCAGCGCGGCCAGCAGCTTGGCCTCGATCGAAGAGCGTGGCTGCAAGCTTTGGTGCAACAGGCGCGGCAACTCCGGCAGCAGCTGCACATAGCGCGGTGCTTCGTTCTTCAAGCGGTTGACCAACCCCGCCCAGCCGACCTGGTCTTCCATCCAACGTTCGAGAAAGGGTCTGGCTGTTACCCACAGATCGAGATCTGGATCGAGGTGCCGCCCAAGGCCTTCGATATTCAGCAGCGTCTTTTGCAGCAGCACGAGTTGCGGCTGGATCTCGACATTGAAACGGCGCGAGGTCTGGAACAGGCGCAGCAGCACCTGACCCAGCGAAATGTCTTTCAAAGGGCGGTCGAACTGCGGCTCGCAAACGGCCCGGATCGCACCTTCGAGCGCCTCGACCCGGGTCTCCGGCGGCACCCAGCCGCTTTCGATGTGCAACTCGGCAACGCGCTTGTAGTCGCGCCTGAAGAAGGCGATGAAGTTCTGCGCCAGGTAATCCTTATCGAACTCGGTCAGCGTACCGACGATGCCGAAATCGAGCGCGATGTAGCGGCCGAAGGTGTCCGGCGCCAGACTGACCTGGATGTTGCCAGGGTGCATGTCGGCGTGGAAAAACCCGTCGCGAAAGACCTGCGTAAAAAAGATCGTCACGCCGTCGCGGGCAAGCTTCGGAATGTCGACGCCGGCGTCGCGAAGGCGCTGGATCTGACTGATCGGAACGCCGGTCATGCGCTCCATCACGATCACACCCTGGGTGCAGAGATCCCAGTGCATTTCCGGCACCATCACCAGCTGCAACTCGGCCATGTTGCGACGCAGCTGGGCGGCATTGGCCGCTTCGCGGACCAGATCGAGTTCGTCGTGCAGGTAGTTGTCGAACTCGGCCACGACCTCGCGTGGCTTCAGACGTTTGCCGTCAGCCGACAGCCGCTCGACCCAGCGAGCCAGCGTGCGCATCAATGACAAATCGTCGTCGATGACCGCAAGCATGCCGGGCCGCAATACCTTGACGGCCACTTCGCGGCCATCCTGCAGCGTCGCAAAATGCACTTGGGCGATCGAAGCGCTGGCCACCGCTTCGGCCTCGAAACTGGCGAAGACTTCTTCGATCCGCCGGCCGAATGCCCTTTCGATCAGCGTCCTCGCCTGAGCGGCGGGAAACGGCGGCACGTCGTCCTGCAAACGCGCGAGTTCATCGGCGACGTCGGCCGGGATCAGGTCGCGGCGGGTCGACAGCACCTGTCCGAACTTGACAAAAATCGGACCCAGTTTCTCCAGCGCCAGGCGCAGTCTGACACCGCGCGGTGCCTCGAGCCGCCGACCGATGGTGATGACGCGCACCAGCACACGCATCCATGGCTTGCGGATGTTCGACAACGCCAGTTCGTCCAGACCATACCGAAAGACCGTGATGACGATGAAGATCAGGCGGGCGAGGTGCCTCATCGAGCGGGCGGCTCCGATGTACCTGGGGCCATGCGGCCGAAGCGATGCACGGCAGCGCGAAAGGCTGCAGCAATGAAGCCGCCGAAACGCGACAGTTCACGAGCCGGCGCATTGCCGACCAGCCGAGCCAGATCGTCCTGAATCTCCCAACGCAGGTTCTCGATCAACCAGTTGACGTCGCCAGCAAATGCAGCATCGCCGGAGATATCGATCTGCGGCCGCTCGCCAGTCAAACCCTTGACCATCATCAGGGCCGGGTTCGACGCATCGACGGTGACTTGAAGATCGGCAGGCTCGGCATCCATGGCCGGCGCATCCTGCCACTCGAGCAGACCGGCCGGCGTGACCAGGAAAGCCAGCCGGGGCACCGGAGGCAGCAGGCTTGGCCAGCGGTCGAGGTGCACCACGATGCGGCGGCCACTGTGGCCTTTCAAGCGATAGGTTGCTGCCGCCTCCGATCCCAGGACGTGATTGAGAAGCAGCGTCAGGCGCTGCATGACGGCCGGCGCAGCCAGTGCCTTCAGGGTATTGAGCATGCCGCGATTCTGACATCCGGGCACGCCATTTCGCAGCGCACGCGCCGATACGGCCGGGAATCAAAGCGTCAGGCACGGTTTGGCACAATCGAGGCCGATGAACAAGTCCACCATTTTGCTGACCGGCGCCACCGGCTATATCGGCTCGCACACTTGGCTGGCCTTGCTGCAGGCTGGGTTCGTTGTGGTCGGGGTCGACAACTTTTCCAACAGTTCGCCCGAAGTTCTGGAGCGCCTGCGCGAGCTGAGTGGGCAGGCGCCGACGTTCGAGAAGATCGATGTCTGCAACGCGGCTGATCTGGCGGCGGTGATAGCCCGTCACCATGTCTGTGCGGCGGTTCATTTTGCGGCGTTCAAGGCCGTCGGTGAAAGCACGCAGAAGCCGCTTGCCTATTACGCCAACAACCTCGGCGGCCTGTTCAGCCTGTGTCAAGCACTGGAGCGGCAGCGTGCGAAGGCGCTGGTTTTCAGCTCCAGCGCCACGGTGTACGGCAAGCCTGAACGCCTGCCTATCGGCGAGGATTCACCGCTGTCGACGACCAATCCCTACGGCGCGACCAAGTTGATGAGCGAAGACGTGCTGCGCGATTTGCAACGCGCCGATGCTGATTGGCGAATGGCCTTGTTGCGCTATTTCAATCCGGTCGGCGCCCATGAGAGCGGCCGAATCGGGGAAGACCCGCGCGGCATTCCCAACAACCTGATGCCCTACATCACACAGGTTGCAGTCGGCAAGCGGGCACATCTGCAGGTGTTCGGCAACGACTACGACACCGTGGACGGCACCGGTGTGCGCGACTACATCCATGTGGTTGACCTGGCCGAGGGTCACGTGGCTGCGCTGCGCCGCCTGCTCGATCAGCCCGGCTGCTTCACCGTCAACCTGGGAACCGGAACCGGCTACAGCGTGCTCGAGATGGTCCGTGCTTTCGAACGCGCCAGTGGCCGCGAGATCCCCTACGAAATCGTCGATCGGCGGCCGGGCGACATCGATGCCTGCTATGCCGACCCGGCGCGCGCACTGCAGCTGCTTCGCTGGCAGGCACGCCGCGACCTCGACACCATGTGCGCAGACAGCTGGCGTTGGCAGCAGCTCAATCCCGACGGATTTGCGGCCGGCGACGGCGCCTGAAGCGCACGACATCAGATCAATCATTCCACCGCACACCATGACCATCCTGAAATCCATTCTCGTTCACCCGGTGATCATTGCCGGCGGCAGCGGCACCCGTTTGTGGCCGCTGTCGCGTGCGATGTACCCAAAGCAGTTTCTGGTGCTGCAGGGCGATCGCAGCTTGTTCCAGCAAGCCGCCGGCCGGCTCGTTGCCCTGGGGTGCGCCGACATCGAGGTAGCAGAGCCCTGCGTCGTTGGCAATGAGGAACACCGCTTCCTGGTTCTGGAACAACTGCGCGAGCTGGCACTGCCCAGCACGGCCAAGGCCGCGTTGCTGCTCGAACCGACCGGCCGCAACACAGCGCCTGCAATGACGATTGCCGCGCTGCATGCCATCGAGCGCGGCGAGGACCCCGTGCTCGTCGTCACACCCGCCGACCAGACCGTCACCGACGAAGCGGCATTCGGCAGTGCATTGCAGCAGGCTGTCCGGGTCGCCGCCGACGGCAAGATCGTGATCCTCGGCATCGCGCCCGACCGGCCGGAAACCGGTTTCGGCTATATCCGCGCCGACAATACCGGCGGCGGTGCTTACAAAGTGGCGCAATTCGTCGAAAAGCCCGACCTGGCCACCGCCGAGCGTTACGTGGCCAATGGCAGCTTTTACTGGAACGCCGGCATGTTCGTCGTTCGCGCCTCGGTCTGGCTGAAGGCGTTGCAGAAATTCCGGCCCGACATCGCCGACGCCAGCCGCAAGGCCTGGGCCGTCAAGACCGCCGATGCCAGTTTCATCCGTCCTGGCAAGGCCGAATTCGCGCAGATCCCGAGCGAGTCGGTCGACTACGCGGTGATGGAGCAATGCCCGGGCTCGAGCGATTTCGACATCCGCATGGTGCCGCTCAATGCGGGCTGGTCGGACCTTGGTGCCTGGGACGCGGTCTGGCAGGTCAGCGAGAAAGATGCCGCCGGCAACGTCAGCATTGGCGATGCATTGGTGCGAGCCAGCAGCAATACGCTGGTTCACGCAACCAGCCGGCTGGTCGGCGTTGTCGGCATGGACAACGTGATCGTCATCGAGACCGCGGACGCGGTGCTGGTGGCCGATCGCAGCCGCAGCCAGGAGGTCAAGCAGATCGTCGCCCAGTTGCAAAGCAGCAGCCGGACCGAACACACGCTGCACCGTCAGGTCCATCGGCCCTGGGGCTGGTACGACAGCATCGACTCGGGTCCGCGCTTCCAGGTCAAGCGGATCATGGTCAAGCCGGGCGCTTCGCTCAGCTTGCAGAAGCACCATCATCGCGCCGAGCACTGGATCGTCGTCAGCGGCACCGCCGAAGTCACCAACGGCGATCAGGTGATCATCCTGACCGAAAACCAGAGCACCTACATTCCGCTCGGCCAGATCCACCGCCTCGCCAACCCTGGCAAGATGCCACTGGAAATCATCGAGGTGCAGTCGGGCAGCTACCTCGGCGAAGACGACATCGTGCGCTACGAAGACACCTACGGCCGAAGCTGAATGGCGTAGCGCCGGCTCGCGGCGCCAAGCTTCAGATCAAAGCAGGGCCTGTTGCCGAGCCAGCCGCCACGGGACGCAGGTCGACGGGTCGGACGACTGCCGGCATTCCCGGGTCAGAAGCCACAGTTCGCAGAACGGCGTCGCTTCGCGGTCGGGTGACTCGCGGATCATGCCGCTGAACTCGATCGTTGCCAGCCACGCCGACTCAAGGTCGTCGAAGCCCAGCAGGCGGGCCTGTAGCGACAAAACGTCGGTGCGATTCGGCGGGCTGCCCTCGGGCGGAAAATGGGCGCAGATCTCGTCGAGCATCTGAGGCGTGGTCAGCGCACCGAGCGTGCTCAGATCGGCCGCATCCCACGCCGCCTGCAGGCTGATGAATTGCTGACGCACAGCATCGAGCAGATGACAGGCATCGAGTTCGGCCGGCAGCGCGATCACCGGCTGCTTGACCGCCGCGGGACGCGCCTTGCGAAAGCTCGGCAGGCGCCGCCAGCCGGCCCAACCGACCGCATGGCTGCCCAGCAGCACCAGACCCGGCATCAGCATTTGATGCCCACGTGCAAGGCAACGACGCCTGCCGTCATCGGATGAACATCGACATGGCCGAAACCGGCCGTTTTCATCATGGCCTTGAGCTCGGCCGGACCGGGGTGGACACGACTCGACTCGGCCAGATAGCGGTAACTCTCGCCGTCTCCGGCGACCAGTTTGCCGATTCCCGGCAGGATGCGAAACGAATACCAGTCGTAGGCTTTTTCAAGCGGCTCGGCAATCTTCGAGAACTCCAGCACCAGCAAGCGTCCACCGGGTTTCAGCACACGGTTCATCTCGCTGAGTGCGCGATCCTTGTGCGTCATGTTGCGCAAGCCAAACGCCACCGTCACGCGGTCGAAGCTGGCGCTCGCAAACGGCAGGGTCTCGGCATCACACAACAGCGTCGGCAGCAGCAGGCCTTCGTCTTCGAGCCGTTCACGCCCCTGGCGCAGCATCGCCTCGTTGATGTCGGTATGCACGACCATGCCGCTGCTGCCGACCTTTTTTGCAAAGGCTCGCGCCAGATCGCCGGTGCCGCCGGCCAGATCAAGCACCTGGTCGCCGTCGCGCACGTCGGCGACCGCAACGGTATAAGCCTTCCAGGCCCGGTGCAGCCCTAACGACATCAGGTCGTTCATGACATCGTATTTCGAGGCGACTGAATCGAAGACACCGCGCACGCGGCCGGCCTTCTGCTTTTCGTCGACGGTCTGGAAGCCGAAATGGGTATCGCTCATGGACTTCTCCGGCCTGCTCAGTGGTTGTGGCTGCCACAAGCCGAGCCGCCAGCGGCGACCATCGGCGCATCACGATCGACACCTGCCGCCTTCAGCCGCGATTCGTACTGCTGCCACAGATCGGCCTCCTGCGCCCCAAGAAAATAGAGGTAATCCCAGGAAAAAATGCCGGTGTTGTGGCCATCGGAGAACAGGGGTTGGACGGCGTAGTTGCCGACCTGCTCGAGCGAGACCAGCCCGACTTGCCGCTTGCCGGTCTGCAACACCTCCTGCCCCGGACCATGGCCCTGAACCTCGGCAGATGGCGAATAGATGCGCATCAGCTCGAACGGGATGCGAAATTCGCGGCCATCGGAGAAGCCCACTTCAAGCACCCTCGACTGCTGGTGCACTGTCAATGCCGTCGGTTGCGGCGGGTTTTTCTTGGAACTGGCATTGAGACCGGACATGGCGCGGGAGCGAATCGGGGAACACAGAGTTTAGCCAAGCCGATTTCGGCGACGCGTCGGCAGGGGCATCGACCGGTACTGCATGGCCGCACAATCCGCCAAAACAGGAGAGCCGAATGAATCCAAGCAGCGTCGCCACCCAGCCGATCGCCGGTCAGCGCCCGGGCACCTCGGGCCTGCGCAAGAAGGTCGCGACCTTTCAGCAAACACCGTACCTCGAAAACTTCGTGCAGTCGGTGTTCGACTCGCTGCCCGGGATCGTCGGACAGACGCTGGTTATTGGCGGAGACGGGCGCTATTTCAATGACCGGGCAATCCAGATCATCGCGCGCATGGCGGCGGCCAACGGCGTGGCCCGCGTGCTGATCGGCCAGCACGGCATCCTGTCGACACCGGCGGCCAGTTGTGTGATCCGCAAGCATCAGGCTTTTGGCGGCATCATCTTGTCGGCCAGCCACAACCCCGGCGGGCCTGATGGCGATTTCGGCATCAAATACAACATCGGCAATGGCGGTCCGGCACCCGAGAGGATCACCGAGGCGATCTACGCGAATACCCAATCGATCACGCGCTATTTGATGCTGGATGAGCCGGCTATCGACCTGAGCCGGATCGGCCACAGCCAGATGGGTGACATGACCGTCGAGATCATCGATGCCGTGGCCGATCACGCCGACCTGCTTGCCGGGCTGTTCGATTTCGATCGCATCGGCAAGCTGCTGCGATCAGGTCGCTTCCGGATGTGCTTCGATGCCATGCACGCGGTGACCGGACCTTACGCCAACGAGATCTTCGTGAAACGGCTCGGCGCCGATCCCTTCAGCGTGATCAACGGCGTGCCATTGCCCGACTTCGGCGGTGGACATCCCGACCCCAATCCGACCTACGCCGACGACCTGATCGGCCGGATGTTCGCAGCCGATGCGCCAGACTTCGGAGCCGCCAGCGACGGCGATGGCGACCGGAACATGATCGTCGGCAGCCATTTCATCGTCACGCCCAGCGACAGCCTTGCCGTGCTGGCTGCAAACGCACACCTGGTGCCTGGTTATGCAGGCGGCCTGAAAGGGGTTGCACGATCGATGCCGACCAGCGCCGCGGTCGACCGGGTGGCCAAGGCACTGGGCATCGCTTGCTACGAAACGCCGACCGGCTGGAAATTCTTCGGCAATCTGCTCGATGCTGGCAAAGTCACCTTGTGCGGTGAAGAAAGTGCGGGCACAGGGTCCGACCATGTGCGAGAAAAAGACGGCATCTGGGCTGTCCTGTTCTGGCTCGACATCATCGCCGCGCGTGCCATGTCGGTCGAGGCGATCATGCGCGACCACTGGAGCCGCTTTGGTCGCAACTATTATTCGCGACACGACTACGAAGGCGTCGACACCACTGCCGCCAACGAGCTCATTGACCACCTGCGCCAATCGCTGCCGACGCTGCCTGGGCAGGTGATCGCCGGCCATCAGATCACCAGCGCCGACGATTTTTCGTATACCGATCCCATCGACGGATCCGTCAGCACGGCGCAGGGGATACGCATCGGCCTGGCCGACGGATCGCGGGTCGTCTTCAGGCTGTCGGGAACCGGTACCGAAGGCGCGACGCTGCGGGTCTACCTCGAACGATTCGAGGCCGATCCGGCCGCACACGGCACCGAAACCCAGCGGGCGCTGAAAGGACTGGCCAATCTGGCCGAGCAGCTTGCCGGCATTCGCAAACGCACCGGCCGCGAGCAGCCGACCGTGATCACCTGAGCCAACATCAATCGGCCGCCACCGCGGCTCGATAAGCGTGCCAGCTGGCATGGCCAGCGATCGGGCCGACCACCAGCAGGCCCGCGAACCAGGGCAGCATCGCGACGAACACACCCGCGGTCAGCAGGGCACCCCACAGCAGCATCACCCCAGGCTGGCTCAGCACCAGTCGCAGGCTTGTGAGCCCGGCGGTGATGGCATCAGTCTGGCGATCGAGGATCATCGGCATCGAGACCACACTGACAGCAAAGATCAGGCCCGCAAAGATCGCTCCGACCGACACATAGGCGACGATGAAAGTCAGGTTCTCGGGATCGACGAGCGCCAGCAGGCTGCCGCGGAAATCTGGCATGCCGTCAAAGCTGAGGGCAAAGACGATCAAGCTGGCGCGTCCCCACAGCATCTCCAGCACCAGCAGCACAAATGCAAAGATCGCCAACGTGCCGGTGCGTGTGGTCCAGGCCAACAAGGATCCTGCGAGCCGCGGACGGCGCCCGGCCTCGAGTTCGCGACTGACGTGATAAAGCCCCAGGCACAAAAAAGGCCCCATCAACAAAAAGCCGGCCGATAGCGCCAGCACCCAAGCCGGCGCATGTGCAAAGACCGTCACCAACGCCCAGCCCATCGCCATGAAACAGGCGCCGAAAAAAAGCCCAATGGCCGGCGCGCGCGAAAAATCGCGGGCGCCAGCGGCGATCCAGACAAGCGGCGCGCTCCACCCCAGCGTACGCAGGGGCACGTCGAATCCCTGCGGTGGCTGCGGATCGAGATCCTGCGAAGAGTGGGCGGCAGCAGGTTTGTCGGTGGCTTGGGAAGCAGGCATGGTATGTGGCTGACGAAAAGAAGATCATCGTGACCACTTCGAGCGTAGAAGATCGCGCCACCAACGTCCATCGGGCGTCCCCCAGGGCAAGCGACAGAAGCGCAGAAAGTTCAAAGCGGATTCCAGCAAGGGCTCGAAGCCGCGGCGACGACGGATGATTCCACCGATCCGGTGACAGGGACGAAGAAGAGGTTCTTCGTCGGCTCAGACCGCCGACACCCGATCGGTTGCCGGAACAACGCCGCCGGCGCGCTGGAAGACGCCGTGCACCAGCGCGCCCAGCCGCTCAAGCGTGAACTCCTTCTGCAGCAGGTGGTGCACGCTGGCCTGTCGCGCATCGATGCGCAGCGCGTCGGTGATGTTGCCCGAGGTGATCACCACCGTGAGCGTCGGGCGTCGCTGTCTCAATTCGCGCGCCAAGTCGATACCCGACAGATCGGGCATGTTGAAATCGGTGACGACGAGATCGACCGGGTCCTCGGCGTCGCAGGCACGCGACAGTGCCAGCTGAGGATCGGAAATGCTGGTCACCCGGTAGCCTGCCCGTTGCAGCAGCGCTTCGACCATCACGACCATCACCTGGTCGTCGTCGACGTACAGCACATGCTGCCCGCTGCCACGGACGGTGGCGAGGCTCGGAGCAACGCTGACAGTCGGCGCCGGAATCGGTTGCGCAGCGGCGGCGAGCGGGAAATACATGTCGAAGGTGCTGCCCCCGTTGGGAGTGCTCTCGACGGTGATCGCGCCACCATGCGACGCGATGATTCCGTGTACCACCGACAGCCCCAACCCGGTCCCCATGCCAATCGCCTTGGTGGTGTAGAACGGCTCGAAAATGCGCAGACGAACCGCTTCATCCATGCCGCAACCGTCGTCTGCTACCCGCAGGTGGGCATAGCGGCCGGGCACAAGACCACCCAGTCGCTCTGCCACCGTGCCATCGAGCCGGATGCTGTCCAGCGCAATGACGATGCACCCTTTGCCGTCGACCATGGCGTGCCAGGCGTTGGTACACAGGTTGATCAAGACCTGCTGCAGCTGAGTCGCATCGGCACTGATCTGCAGAGGCGCATCGCTCAACCGCAGGTCGATCTCGACTTGCGCCGGCAGCGTCGATCGCAACAGCTTGACCGCTTCGTCGACCAGAGGCCGAAGGGGTTGTTTCAGCCGTTCCTGCGGCTCGCGGCGGCTGAAAGCGCCGATCTGCTGAACCAGGCTGCGCCCTCGAACACCCGCCAGGCGGATCTGCTCCAATCGGGTCGCCGCCGGATGATCGGCACCCAGATCCTGCTGGACCAGCGCAGCATTGCCTAGGATCGAGGCCAGGATGTTGTTGAAATCGTGTGCCACGCCACCAGCCAGCGTGCCGATGGCTTCCATCTTCTGCGATTGACGCAACTGGGTTTCGAGTTGAGCGCGATTGGCTTCTGCATGCTTGTGTCGCGTGACATCGGTCACCATCGCCAGGCAGCCGATCAAGGCGCCCGACTCGTCGAGGATCGGACTGGTCGACAGGCTGCCCAGCAGTTCGGCTTCGTCCTTGCGTCGGAAGCAGATATCCAGCGGCTGCGACCGCCTGTTTCGCGTTGGATCGGTGACGAAGCCGTCGAGGGCCTGGCGTCCCTCCTCATTCATGAAATCGGTCCAACAACGGCCATCCAGCTCGCTGGCGGTGTAGCCGATCATCTGCTGCATCTTCGGATTGACGAACGAGGTGCAGCCCTGTGCGTCGACCATCCAGATGCCTTCATCGGCCGTATCGACGATTCTTCGGTATTGCTCCGAGCTTTCGCGCAGCTGTCGCGTCATTTCACGTGCCTTGGCGTGAGCGCGTTCACGCCCGGTCAGGAACTGCCAGGTCAACAACGACAGCACCATGCCCAGCACTGTGCCGGCGATGGCGATGATCTGCGCCGAGTCGTTGCTGAATCGCTGCTCGAACTCGGGGGTGCTGCGTACCACGAGGGTCCAGGAGTGGCCTGCAAACCCGACATACTCCTGCGCTTCGAAGGCAGCGGGTTTTGCAGATGATGGGCCAGTCGAATAAAGTTGACTGCCTTCGCTCAGGTCCACGCCGTCGAAGATCCTCAAGTCCAGACCAGGCGTTCCCTCGCCATACAAGGTAGACATCAGGTCGCCGATGCGAAACCCTGCAATGACCCAGCCCTCAAGGTGAGCGCGACGACGCTCCAAGCTGTCGACCCGGAGGTTCTTGCCGTAGATCGGCAAGCACATCATGAACCCCCATTCAGGTCTGGCACCGATGTTGACCGGCAACCTCTTCGTAACGGTGGCTGCACCTGATTCCATCGCCTGCGTCAATGCCGCCCGTCGAACCGGCTCGGCAAGCACATCTTGGCCAATGTTGCCGACAATGGGCCCCGCCACCGGCGCTGCGTAGAGGAGCGGTGCAGGCATCGACGTGGCGGCCCGATCGAGCCGTGCATAGGCCAGCGACCGCAAGCCTGAAAAATCCGGCCCCGTGCTCAGCGATCCCACATAGCTTGAAAAGTCCTCGCGGGAGACCAGATCGGAGGCAGCAAACAATCCGCCCACGCCACGCAGTATCTGTTCGTAGCTGGTGAGTCTAGACTGGATGCGGGTCGTCGCCTGGCGCAACCCGAAATCGAAACTGTTTCGCAGGTTGGACTGCTGCGTTTCACGCTCGTGACGCCACAGTGAAGCCGTCACCAGCAGCGACATCGACGCGACGAGGAGGGGCCAGAACCAGGCTGGGACGCGCCGCACTTTTTTTGCCGTCAGAACTGCGTCATTGCCTTTGCGAGTTCGGGCTTGAAATACTTCCCGAAAATCTTCTCCACAGTACCGTCTGCGCGCATCTCGACCACCAGTTCGCGCCACGCCTGCTGTTGGCCAGCTGATATTGCCTTCTTCGACATGATCAGACCATGCGGCACGGGCGGGTCATCGAATTCGAGGATCTGAGTCTGTTCGCGCAGCTTGCCGCTTTGCAGCGCGGGATAGTCGAAAGGTTCGATGATCATGGCGTGTACCCGATTGTCGAGCAGAACCTGGTACAGCGGTTCGAGGCTGGATGCGTAATTGACCCTGGACGACGCATCGAGTCGATCGACCAGGCGGTTGGCCGTGGGACTGTAACGAAAACCGCGAATGACCCCCAATCGCAACGCCGGGTTGGTTTCGAAGTCGGCCAGTTTTCGCACGCCAGAATCGCTTCGCACCAACAAATAGTATTTGTTTGAAAAATACCAGGCAAACGAAGCGAAGCGCTCGCGGGCCTCATTGGAAATCCCCGACAGGCTGAAATCGAGGGCACCAGATTCGATCAATTGCCAGATGCGGG
>JBBRID010000063.1:0-12730 GCA_038221635.1 Burkholderiales bacterium | reverse complement strand
AGAGTCTGCTCGCCGGCGACCGCAGGTTGATCGGCTGCTGGCTGTCACTCGGCAGTCCGATCACGACCGAAGTGCTGGGCGTGGCGGGTTTCGACTGGTTGCTGTTAGACGCCGAACATGCCCCGAACGACGTGTTGTCGTTGATCCCTCAATTGATGGCGCTGAAGGACAGTTCGAGCGCGCCGGTGGTTCGCCCGCCCTGGAACGACACCGTGATCATCAAGCGCCTGCTCGACGCCGGTTGCAGCAATTTCCTCATCCCGTTCATCGAGAACGTCGATCAGGCGGTGGCTGCGGTGGCGGCGACGCGTTATCCGCCGCAAGGCGTGCGCGGGGTTTCGGTGTCGCATCGCGGCAATCGATACGGATCGACAGCCGACTATTTCAAGCAGGTCAACGACAACATTGCGGTGCTGGTGCAGATCGAGAGCCGTGCAGGCGTCGCCGCTGCGCCGCAGATCGCTGCAGTGGAAGGAATCGATTGCCTGTTCATCGGTCCGTCGGACCTGGCCGCAGCCTATGGGCACCTGGGCAATGCCAGTCATCCCGAAGTCCAGCAGGCGATCGGCCAGGTGCATGCCGCTGCGCAAGCCGCCGGCAAGGCCACCGGCATACTCGCCCCAGCCGAGGCCGACGCGCGTCGTTACCTGGAGATGGGCATGAATTTCGTCGGCGTCGGCAGCGATCTGGGTGTACTGCGGATGCAAAGCCAGGCCTTGTGCGACAAATACCGCGACCCGTTGGCCGGCCCGATCGCCGCACAATACTGAACTTCTCTGACTGAACACACTGACAAGCGAAGACATCGCCATGACCAACCACACTTCTTCCCTCAAGCTCGGCTTCATTGGCCTGGGAATCATGGGGGCGCCGATGGCCGGCCACCTGCGAGCGGCCGGCCACGAGCTGGTCGTCAATACCCGCAGCAAGGTGCCCGACGCATTGCTCGACGCCGGTGCGAAGGCATGCGACACAGCCCGTGAGGTCGCCGAGTCGGCCGATATCGTTTTCCTGATGTTGCCCGACACGCCCGACGTGAACAAGGTGTTGTTCGCGGATGATGGGGTCGCCGCCGGCCTGTCCAAAGGCAAGCTGGTGGTCGACATGAGCAGCATCTCACCGATCGAGACGCAGGCTTTCGCGAAACGGATCGCCGAGCTGGGCTGTGACTACGTCGATGCGCCGGTCAGCGGTGGCGAAGTCGGCGCCAAGGCGGCGAGCCTGACCATCATGGTGGGCGCCGGCGAGACGGCGTTCAGCCGCGTGCAGCCGCTGCTGGCGCTGATGGGCAAGAACATCACACACGTTGGCGACGTCGGTGCCGGCCAGATCACCAAGGTGGCAAACCAGATCATCGTCGCGCTCAATATCGCTGCGGTCAGCGAAGCGCTGGTTGTCGCCAGCAAGGCCGGCGCCGATCCGGCCAAGGTGCGGCAGGCCTTGATGGGCGGTTTCGCTTCCAGCCGCATCCTGGAAGTGCATGGCGAGCGCATGATCAAGCGCACATTCAACCCGGGCTTTCGCATCGGGCTGCACCAGAAGGATCTGAACCTGGCGCTGCAAGGTGCGCGCGAGCTCGGTATCGCGCTGCCACAAACCGCCAATGCTGCCCAATTGATGCAGGTCTGCGCCGCCAATGGCATGGCGGATCTGGATCACTCGGCGCTGGTCAGGGCAATCGAGATGATGGCGTCACACGAGGTTGGGGGCTGAGTTCCACGGCCCCCGAGCGCCACGCCCGATCGCGGCCGACATCCACCGCCGGCCGCGGCGATCGCTCAGATCGCCTTGAACAATTCGTTGAATTGGTCGGCTGCGCGGGTATCGCCACGCATGATCTGGCGCGATAACTCGTAGACCCTCGCGGTCGTTGCCTGCACCTGCAGTCTGAGATCTGCACGCTGTTGCTCGGTCAAGCGCTCCTTCGCATACCGCGCCAGCAACTGGTCGACCAATTGATTCATCTCGATCGACAAGGTCTCCTTGTTTCGACCGATCAACGCCGTGTGATCTGCAACACGCGTCGGGGTCGCCAGCAACTGCTTCAGGTACTGGTGGTAGATCCCGGAGAAGACCGGTGCATTGCTGATGAAGACGCCGTTATTGCTGTCGAGCATCAGGCTGCGCACGTCGGCATTGGCCGAGCCGATGAAGATGTCACGGTCGAAAACCATCACCTTCGAGTGCAGCGACAGCTGCGTGCCGCCCAGCGGTTGGTACTCGAAATAGCGCAGACTGGCCGCGTCGGCGCCTTTCGGTGTTTCACGCAAATGATCAGCCAGCGCCCTCAGCTGCCACGTGGCGAGCAGGTTGACGATATTCAGATCGGTCGTTGCCAGTGAATTGGTCACCAGCGACAGCGTGACACCCGGGCACGGCCGTGAGCCGTCGAGCATGGCCGCCACGTCGCGCAGCAGATTGGCCGGCATGAACAGATAGGCGTTGTGGAAGACGATGTCGCGCGGTGCCGGATCGCTTGCACCGCACACGGATTGAAGCGCGGCTCGCCAGCTTGCCTGGATGTGTTTGCTGGCCGCTGCCTCCTGATCGTGGCGCGCACCGTAGACACGGCGACCGGCGGCGAGTGGCAGGTTTTCCAGATAGTGAATGGTGGCGCCGGCATCGATCAGCAGCGGTGGCGGTTCGACTGCCGGACGATAGTCGCTGACATAGCGCTGCAGACGCTGGCGATGCTCGGCTTTTACTCTGGCAAGCCGCGCCGGCAGCGCGACGAAGCGGCGGTCCAGTTCGCGATCGACACAGGCCTGATCACTGCCCATCTGGCAGGCATCCTGCGCCGCGGCCACCACGTCGAAATTTTCGAGCAGATCGTTGGGTGCATGCTGGCGAACCTCGGTAATCGACGCGACCATGTCGTGCAGATTCCACAATCGGTCAAACGTCGATGCCAGCTTGGCATCGGGGCCGGCCAGTTGCAACCTGACGTCGGTGTCCATGAACGTATACCTGGACGACATCGGACCCGGATTCATGTGATACGGATCCTCGACGTTGCGCCCGCCGAGAACCAGCGTGCTGCGGTCGGCCAGCAGAAATTTGTGGTGCAGGAATTCGGTCAGGTAATCCCAGTCCTGCTGCGCCTGCGCCGCCTTCTTCCGCGTCACCGGCAGATAGCTGTTGATCGCATCGAAGATTGGATTAACCTCTTCGGCAAACGCCAGCCGCACCACCGCCAGCTTGAATCGTGCCGCAAGGGCTTCGATGCCGCCGAAGTAACGGGCGCGGAAATACAGCTTGCCCAGCTCCTTCATCTGCTCGGTGCGCGCCGGGTCGCTGCTTTGCGCGCTTGCCGCCAGTGCCTGGGTATCGATGTCCTGACCGCGCGCCACTGCATATGACATCAGCTGCGGATTCTTGCCATACAAACCCGACAGGAAGATGCCTGATCCGGCGAAGCCGCGATTGAGCGCGGGCGTCGACATCGCGGCATCGAAGTGGGCATCGATCCTGGCGATCTTCTGTTGGTCACAGGGTTTGGCCGCGGCGCCTGCCTCTGCGCAGCTCAACGTCAGAAACGCGGAATCCTTCAGTATTTCGACTGTCGGGCGGTTGTAGAAACGCACCTCGATCCTGCCCTGGCCTTGCTGCTCGATCCAGGTGAAGCGATCGAGATCCTTGTAGGCCTGGAAATAGTCGACCAGCAGTCGCACCTTGACCTCACGTCTGGCGGCATCGATCAGCGCCTGGCTCAGCCGCGACGAGGAATAGTCATCCGAGAAGATGTAATACGCCAGGTCCAGACTCTGCCTGGCACCCTCGACCACGCGCAACTTGGTGGCAAAAGCCGCGTCGTTGTCTGTGACGACACGGCCATCGACAAACTGCAGCGGCCCAGCAGTTGCCTGGTTCTGCAGCACCTCGGCCAGCGGCGGCTGTCGCATCAACGACGTTGACGAGCAGCCGCCCACCAGAACCGAGACCAGGGTGAGCAGGACAATTCGGCGCATGGTCATGAGACAAGCCTCTGCCGGTTGAAGGATGTAACGGGGGCACACCGCCCCGCCGGATACCACTCGTTCAGCTTACCCCAAGGTCGGCCAAATCCACACGGCAATGCGTGGGGAGGCCAACGCCACTGGCGCCCGATCGGATATCGGGGCAAACTGTGCGCATGAGTGACGGGCCGCTACATCTTCACGTTCCAGAGCCGACCGGCCGGCCCGGGCAGGCAACCGATTTTTCCTACCTGCACGTGGCCGGCGCCGGCGAAGTACGGCGGCCATCAGTCGACACGACTCCGGTCGACACCAGCGATCTGGCGCATACATTGATCCGCGTGCTGGCCGACGACGGCAGCGCAGTCGGACCGTGGGCGCCGCAGCTCTCGACCGATCAATTGCGCCAGGGCTTGCGCGCGATGATGAAAACGCGCGCCTTCGATGCCCGCATGCTGATCGCCCAGCGACAAAAAAAGATCTCCTTCTACATGCAGTGCCTGGGCGAGGAAGCAATCGCGGTGGCCCATGCGCTGGCATTGAGCCCGGGTGACATGTGTTTTCCGACCTATCGCCAGCAGGGCCTGCTGCTGGTGCGTGACGACATCGACATGGTCGAGTTGATGTGCCAGTTGCTCAGCAACCAAGGTGACCCGATCAAGGGCCGGCAGTTGCCGGTGATGTATTCGTACAAGCGGGCCGGCTTCTTCACGATTTCCGGCAATCTGGCCACGCAATATATCCAGGCGGTCGGGTGGGCGATGGCGTCGGCCATCAAGGGCGATACACGAATCGCCTCGGCGTGGATCGGTGATGGCTCGACGGCCGAATCCGATTTCCAGACCGCACTGACCTTCGCCCATGTCTACCGCGCTCCGGTGATACTGAACGTCGTCAACAACCAGTGGGCGATCTCGACCTTTCAGGCAATCGCCGGCGGCGAGTCGACGACATTTGCGGCACGCGGCGTCGGTTCGGGCATCGCTTCGCTGCGTGTGGACGGCAACGACTTTCTGGCGGTGTACGCGGCTTCGCAATGGGCCGCCGAGCGGGCGCGGCGCAACCTGGGGCCGACCCTGATCGAATGGGTGACCTACCGCGCCGGCGCGCATTCCACCTCCGACGAGCCGTCACGTTACCGGCCAGCCGACGATTACAAGCATTTCCCGCTCGGCGATCCGCTCGAGCGCCTGAAACGCCATCTGATCGCGCTGGGCGTGTGGTCCGACGACGAACACGAGGCAACCCAAAAGGAGCTCGAAGCCCAGGTTGCCGCTGCCTTGAAGCAGGCTTTGCAGTCCGGATCGCTGAGCGACGGGCATATTCCGCCACTGGCAAGCATGTTCGAAGATGTCTACAAAGACATGCCACCGCACTTGCAGGATCAACTTCGCCAAGCTGGAGGGGAGCCCTGAGATGGCGCGCATGACGATGATCCAGGCGCTGCGCTCCGCCATGGACGTGATGCTCGAGCGTGACGACAGCGTCGTCGTCTACGGACAGGACGTCGGCTATTTCGGAGGCGTCTTTCGCTGCACCGAGGGGCTGCAGAAGAAATACGGCAAGTCGCGGGTCTTCGATGCGCCGATTTCCGAGGGCGGCATCGTCGGCTCGGCAATCGGCATGGCCGCGTATGGCCTGCGCCCGGTGGTCGAGGTGCAGTTCGCCGACTATTTCTATCCGGCATCGGATCAGATCGTCTCGGAGGCGGCGCGTCTGCGCTACCGATCCAGCGGCGATTTCACCGCGCCGATCACCATCCGCATGCCTTGCGGCGGTGGCATCTACGGCGGGCAAACCCACAGCCAGAGCCCCGAGGCCCTGTTCACTCATGTCTGTGGCCTGCGCACGCTGATGCCGAGCAATCCCTACGACGCCAAGGGCCTGCTGATCTCGGCGATCGAAAACGACGACCCGGTGATCTTCCTGGAACCGAAGCGTCTGTACAACGGTCCGTTCGATGGCCACCACGACAAGCCAGTCGTGCCATGGTCATCACACGTGCTGAGCGAAGTCCCCGAGGGCCACTACACCGTGCCACTCGAATCGGCATCGGTGTTCAGGGCCGGCGCCGACCTGACGGTACTGACCTACGGCACGATGGTGTTTGTCAGCGAGGCCGCCGCCAACGAGGCCGGAATCGATGCCGAGATCATTGATCTGCGCAGCTTGTGGCCACTCGATCTGCCGACCATCATCGAGTCGGTCGGCAAGACCGGCCGCTGCGTCGTCGTCCACGAGGCCACTCGCACCAGCGGCTTCGGCGCCGAACTTGTCTCGCTGGTACAGGAGCACTGCTTCTACCAGCTCGAAGCGCCGATCGAACGGGTGACCGGCTGGGATACGCCCTACCCGCATGCACTCGAATGGGCCTATTTTCCCGGACCCGATCGGGTGGCGGCGGCGATGCGGCGGGTCATGGAGCCATGAAAATGAGTCGGCCATGAGCAAGCATGTCATCAAGATGCCCGATCTCGGCGAAGGCATCGCCGAGGTCGAACTGGTCGCCTGGCATGTCAAAGTCGGCGACACCGTGGTCGAGGACCAGGTGCTCGCCGATGTGATGACCGACAAGGCGACGGTGGAGATTCCGTCTTCGGTGGCCGGAACCGTGGCGTCGCTGGGTGGGGAAGTCGGCGAGGTACTCGCCGTCGGCGCCGAGTTGATCAGCATTGACACCGAGACAGAGGCGGCTGCAGCGCCGCCGGCTGCGGCAAACCGCCAATCGGCCGCCGCCGCAACACCGGCAGCGGCGGCCAAGCCGAGCGCCAAGCCAACTACCCCGGATGCACTGCCGACGCCAAAAGCGGCCGCTCCGCCTGCACCACGCCAGCCCGCCGCCTTGACGGCGGGCAACCGCGTGACCGCCTCCCCTGCGGTGCGCGCCCGCGCCTGGGATCTCGGCATCGAGCTGCAGGATGTGGCCGCCAGCGGCACAGCCGGGCGCGTGATGCAGGTTGATCTCGACGCCTATCTCGAACGCGGTGGCCCGCGAACGGCTGCCCCGCGCGCCACCGCCGCGCCGCGGGCCGCATCGCCGACACCAGGCGCCACGCAGCAGATCAAGATCATCGGCCTGCGCCGACGCATTGCCCAGAAGATGCAGGATTCGAAACGCCGGATTCCGCACTACGCCTATGTCGAGGAAGTCGACGTCACCGAACTCGAGGCATTGCGGGCGCAATTGAACCTGCGCTTCGCCGAGCAGCGCGGCCGCCTCACGCTGCTGCCGCTGCTGATCCGCGCGATCGTGCTGGCGGTTCCCGAGTTTCCGATGGTCAACGCCTGGTTCGACGACGAAGCCGGTGTACTGACGCAGCACGAGTCGGTGCACATGGGCGTCGCAACCCAGACCGAAGCCGGCCTGATGGTGCCGGTGCTGCGCGATGCACAGCAGGGCGACCTGTGGAGCCACGCCACCGAGATCGGCCGTCTGGCTGACGCGGCGCGCAATGGCAAGGCCGTACGCGACGAGCTGACCGGCTCGACGATCACCTTGACCAGCCTCGGCAAACTCGGCGGCATCGTCTCGACGCCGGTGATCAATTCACCCGAGGTCGCGATCGTCGGCGTCAACAAGATGTTGCAGCGGCCGGTGGTTCGCGACGGCGCCATCACCGTGCGGCAGATGATGAACCTGTCGTCGTCATTCGATCATCGCGTCGTTGATGGTGCGAAGGCGGCCGCTTTTATCCAGCGAATCCGTGAAACCCTCGAGAATCCGGCGCTGCTATTCATCGATTGAGGGCCGCGCACGAGGGAACTGCACACCCTGCCGGCCTGCAGCCGTTCTTCTTTTCGAGACAGAATTCCGGGATCGCCGTTGAATCGCCGCTCACCGGGCCGCCTAGTCTTGACACCATCGCACTTGATGCCAAGATCGGCGCTTGTGCAAGGTGGTGGATCGAGAATTCCGCGCCCGGGTCCAATGGCCAGGTGACGCCCCAAGTGCGGTGTTCGATGCTATGTGGAACTTGAGAAAACCGATGGATTTGTCGTCGTGGCTAGGCGCAAACCCTAGCGATACCCGAAGGTATCGTGAGGATTTGCAACGCCGCCACGGCGGCAAAGACGTGGTTTTATGGTCCACATAGCGTCGAACACTGCACTAGAGCATCGATCGAATTGGTCGGTCGGTGCGTGTCTGGCGCGGGCCATAACCCCGCCCACTTGAACGAATTTCGAGGAGATGGCCACATGGGAAAAACCGTTTCGTTTCAGCGCCCCGATGGCGTCAAGATCGAAGGCTACTTGGCAGAGGCTGCGACGCCCGGCGCACCGGGTCTGGTCGTGATCCAGGAGTGGTGGGGACTGAATGACCAGATCCGCGGGGTGGCCGACCGCTACGCGGCTGCCGGCTACACGGCGCTGGTACCCGATCTGTACCGCGGCAAGGCGACCGTCGAGGCAGCCGAGGCCGAACACCTGATGGGCAATCTCGATTTCGGCGATGCCGCCGGCCAGGATGTGCGCGGCGCCGTTCTGCATCTGAAAAACCAGCTTGGCTGTGTCAAAGTGGGCGTGACCGGTTATTGCATGGGCGGTGCGTTGACGCTGCTGTCGGTCGTCAACGTAGCCGAGGCCGACGCCGCGGTAATCTGGTATGGCGTGCCGCCGCTCGAATATGTCGACCCGGCCAAGGTCACGATTCCACTGATGGGCCATTTCGCGATCGAGGACGCGGTGTTCCCGATCGCGACGGTGGACGCGCTCGAGCGCAAACTGACAGCCGCGCAGGTCGCCTTCGAATTCCATCGCTACCGGGCGATGCATGGCTTTGCCAACGAGACGCAGGTTGGCGCGAACCGGCTGCCGATCACCGAATACGACCCGGATGCGGCCGCGCTGGCGTGGACACGAACGCTGGGCTTTTTCGAACGCCACCTGCATTGAACCAAGCCGAGTCGCCTGGTACCTGAGCCGTGTCGACCGGCGATTCTGCCGGCCGTTCAGCCAGCCAGAAAGCGATCGATCAGCGAAAACTGCTCGGGCGTATTCAGCGCTGGCGCATGGCCGCAGCCGGCGATCGTTGCCACCACCGCGCGCGGGCCGCGTTGTCGCATCTGCTCGGCGGTGGTTGCCAGCAACAGGTCGGAATGTTCGCCGCGCAGGCACAACACCGGCAGCGTCAGGCTGTCCCAGGCGTCCCACAACTCGTAGTCGTCCGGATGGTGGATGAACTGCATCACCATCGCGGGGTCGTAGTGCGGTGTCACCCGCCCATCGGGCAGGCGACGCACCGAGGTTTCGGCCAGGCGCCGCCATTGCGCATCGCTGAGCCAGCCGTAGGGCTGGTAGACCTTGCGGAAATAGGTCTCCAGCTCGCAGACAGTTGCAAAGGCTGGCGGGCTGCCCGCATAGCTGCGGATGCGTTCGATCGCAGCGGCCGCCAGTTGCGGGCCGTTGTCGTTCAGCACCAGACGCTGGATGCGCCCGCGCAAGGGGCCGGCCGCCGCCAAAGTGCCGATGGCACCGCCCATCGAGGTGCCGAGCCAATGGCAGCGGGCCAGGCCGAGTTGATCCAGCAGTTCAACCGCCTGGCGCACATAAAACGCCAGGCAATATTCCTGCTCGGGCAGCGGGCTCCACTGGCTCAGTCCGCGGCCCGGCGTATCCGGACAGATCACCCGGTAACGCGTAGCGAGATGGGCCGCAATATCGTCCATGTCGCGACAGGTGCGCGCCAGGCCATGCCAGGCGATCACGGTGTCGGCCTGCGGGCCGAGCGCGTTTCCCCATTCAGTGAAATGGATCTCGCGCCCGGCGCAGACGATGTAGTGCGACACCGGCGACAAGCCGGACGACACAGCGGGCGACATCGCGGTGGCTGTCTTATTCCGGGATGGTGACCGTGCCGTTGGAATAGGCGATCGCGTTGCCAGCAGCCGCGGTGGCGGAAATCGGTGGCACGTTGGCTGCCGTGATTGCTGGCGCAGCGCCTGGCGCGCCGCCACGCGGAACGGTGCGCACCACCTGACTCGGCGGCAGCGCGGTGCCGTCTTTCAGATTGGCATACACCGCATCGAGCGCGCGGAACAGGTAGACATGCAGCGGGATGTAGCGGCTGTCGTAGCCTCCCAGCAGCGTCGGCAGGCCGATGAAGGTATCGAAGTGCTGCGCATTGGTCACCTCGATATAGCTCAGCTTGCTGGCCGAGCCCTCGGTCATCTTGTTCAGACCGAAGTAGGGCCGCGAGGTGTGGTTGACTGGCAGCAAGGCATCGTCACGGCCGTGCACGATGATCGCCGGTTTGCCCCGCAGGTTGCCGGTGCGGCGCGTTTCATCGATACCGGCCTGCAGCTTCTTCGCCGCGGTGTCGGTGCCGGTCATCAACCGACGCAGGCAGTTTGCACCGTCGAGGTTGAAATCCTGCAACTGGCTCGACGGCGAGGCAGAGAACAGATCGCGCACCGGGCCACCCGGGCTCAGGTTGTTGATCAGCTGAACGCCACTGCTCGGTGGCACGCCGTTGCCGGTCGAGAACATCTGCGCCAGCGAGGCAGCGGCCAGCGTATTGATCACGCCTGCACCGGTCGTCGACGCGTAGCTGTAGCCGCACAGGTTGTCCTTGACACTGGCGCGCGACAGGCTGTTGGCGTAGGTGACCGCAACCGCCGACGCGACCTCGAAGGCTGCCAGCGAGGTGTGCAGGATCGCCCCCTCGGGCTCCCAGCCGTAGGCGCGCAACGCGAGCAGCGATTCTTCGGCCTGGTCGTTGGTTGTACCTGACGACAGCAGACCTTTGGCCTTCAACGAGGCACAGCGGTTGGTCGCAAACGCGGTGACGACGAAGGCACGGCCGGGCGCCGTGGCCACCGATGGTGCGAGCGCAGCGCACGCCTGGTAGAGGTTGGCAACCGTCGTGTAGTCGTACAGCGTCTTGCCGCTCACAAGCAGCGTGTTGGTGCCACGCTTGATGGTGATGGCTGCGTTGGTCGGCAAGTTGACATTGGGCTCGGAGACCGCGACACCGTCGATCAGGCCATTGGTATCGAGCTCGGCGGCAGCCACTGCGGCACCGCCTCCGTTCGACAGGCTGGAGGCGATCACCAGGGTGTTCGACGGCTTGAACTGTTGCAGCTTGGCGCCACTCGTATCGGTCGCAGCCAGTTGTTCGTTGAGTACGAAGAACGCGAACTCGATTGCCTGCAGGGTATTGGTGCCCCAATCCTTTTCCGGGTTCTGCTGCGAATGCGCGTGCTTGAAGGCGAAGCGATCCGGTGTCGCAGCTTTGAATGCGGCCAGTTCCGACGCGCTCAGCTCGGCGCGGAAATGTGCAGCCTTGCCGGCAGCGGCCGAAGCGGAGCGGGTGCCGTCGATCAGCGGCACGGTGTCGTTCTGCAGATCGTGCGTCGAGGCGCCGGTGCCCTTGTCGGTATAGGCCACGGCGCAACCCTTGCGCAGGCCCCATTCGCCGGTCGAGATCGCACCATAGACGCCACGCGATCCCGACGATGTTGCGCTGATGATGCAGGGGTTGGCAGTGCTGAACGTCGACGGCACCTGCACCATCAACGTGACATTCTGCTTGCCGCTGCCATCGTCGGCATAGGTGATGTATTCGGTACCGGCCACCTTGCCTTCGGACGCCGTCGCGGTTCCGGCGGCATTGACGTTTGGCCCGAACAGCCTGCCGTAGCCACCATCGGCCGTCATGTCGACGATCGCCCGATAGTTGTTGTAGATCGCCGCGCGGCGCAGTTCAGCGGCGGTCGGGCTCGTGGGATTGGCGAAAACCGGCGCGGTGGCCGAAGCCAGGCCCGTTTTGCCAAGGCCGCCGGTCAGCAGGTCATCGGAATTGCCGTCGTAGGTCTTGGCATTGACAGTACCGACGAAGGCCGGTTTAGTGTTGAACGGCTGACTGCCGTCGCTATCGCCGCCGCCACAGGCGGCCAGGGCGGCTGCGGCAATCGATACCAGCGCGAAGCCATGAATCGGGACATTCTTCATCGTCATCTCCATTGTTTTACGTTTACTGTCAGGGAAGAACTTGGCGCCAAAAGGACCAGGGTTCAGCGCAGCCGCCGTGATGCCCTGAGCCGACCCACCACGCCAGTGGGAAAGTGATAGACCGACAAAACGAACAGCAGGCCGAGCCACAGCAGCCAGCGGTCCGGCGAAATCAATTGCGCCAGCACCGGTACATCGGCGAAGCTGCCGGCACCCAGTCGCAGCAGTGCCTGCAGGTAGTTCTGCGCGAGCACGAACAACACGCTGCCGATCACCGCGCCATACAGGCTGCCCATGCCGCCGATCACGACGATCAGCAGGATGTCGAGCATGATCTCGAAACTCAGCGTCGTATCAGGCCCGGTATAGCGCAGCCACAGCGCCAGCAACGCACCGGCAACGGTGGCAAACAGTGCTGCCAGCACGTTCGACAAGGTGCGAAACACGACCACGCGGTAACCGATCGCTTCGGCCCTGAAATCGTTCTCGCGGATCGCCTGCAAAACGCGGCCGAACGGCGAATTGACGATTCGCAGCAGCAGCAGGAACATCACCAGCACGACGACGAACAGCAGGTAGTAGCTGAACAGCTTGCCGTCGATGTCGACGCCGAGAAACGGCTCGTCGAACGGCTCGAACGACGGGCTGAGCCACAGCGGCGCGCGAAAGCTCAGGCCATCCTCGCCGCCGGTGACCACGCTGAGTTGCGACGCCAGCGACTGGAAAGCCGACGCCACCGCCAGCGTGATCATCGCGTAGAAAATCGCCTTCACGCGCAGGCTGAACAGCCCGATCACCAGCGCCAGCGCAAACGACAACAACAG
>JBBRID010000062.1:0-12827 GCA_038221635.1 Burkholderiales bacterium | reverse complement strand
TGGCCCGGCGCTCGGCCCGCAGCGTGGCGGTTGACACCAGGTGACTCATGCGGCGGAGCCCCGGCGTGAGGTATGCAGTTTGGCCGCCGGCACATCGGTGCGCTCGGCAACCCGCATCACGGCCGACCGCGAGCGCGGATTGGCTCGCACTTCGGTAACGCCGGGCTTGATGCGCGCGCGCGCCTTCAAACGCAACGGCAACGCTTCCGCAAACGGCGCGCGCCGGTCGTAGATGGCCTTGCTCTCGCGCGTGATGAAAGTCTTGACAATCCGGTCTTCGAGCGAATGAAAGCTGATCACGACCAGACGTCCGCCAGGCGCCAACAGATCGAGCGAGGCGTTCAGAGCCTGTTCGAGCTCCTCAAGTTCGGCATTGACAAAAATCCGAAGCGCTTGAAATGTGCGCGTTGCAGGGTCCTGGCCTGCTTCACGGGTCTTGACCGCGCCAGCCACGAGTTTGGAAAGCGCCCCCGTGGTTCGAACAGGGTCGCCGCTTTCGCGCCGAGCAACAAGCGCCTTTGCAATCTGCCCAGCAAACCGTTCTTCCCCATAGTCACGAATCACCTCCGCAATTTGACGCTCGTCCGCGCGAGCCAGGAATTCCGCGGCGCTTTCACCGCGGCTCGTATCCATCCGCATATCCAGCGGGCCATCGAACCGGAAACTGAAACCTCGTACCGGATCATCGATCTGTGGCGAAGACACGCCCAGATCGAGCAACAGCCCGTCGATGCAGGTCACGCCGTCTCCGGCCAGTACGGCGGCGATATCGCCAAAACGGCTGTGATGGATGAAAAAACGCGGGTCGTCGACCCGCGCAGTACCGGAAGTGGCGGCAGCTACCGCTTCAAGGTCTCGATCGAATGCGATCACCCGACCCCTCTCGCCGAGCCGCTGCAGCAGCGCTCGGGTATGCCCGCCGCGTCCAAACGTGGCGTCGACGTAGACACCGTCGATCTGCTCGCCGGCTTCATGAGCCAGCAGTGCATCGACCGCCTCGTGCAGCAGCACGGTCGTATGGACGAAGGTTGGGGAGGTTCCGGCGGTCACGGGTGCAGGCGCTGCGCTCAGAAACTGAAATCCTTCAGCGAGTCGGGGAGTTCCGACTGCATGACCTTGGCTTCGTGTTCTTCGTACTTCGCTGCATCCCAAAGCTCGAAATGGCTGCCCATGCCGAGCAACAGCACTTCTTTCTCGAGGCCGCTGGAGCGGCGCAATTCGGGCGAGATCAAGACTCTCGACGAGGCATCGATCTCGACATCCATCGCATTGCCCAGAAATACCCGCTTCCAGCCGGTGGCTGACATCGGCAGCGCAGCGACGCGATCGCGAAAATCATCCCAAGCCGGGCGCGGGAAGATCATCAGCGGACCGTCGGGATGCTTGGTGATCGTCAGCTGGTTGATGCAAATCGCAGCCAGGAGGTCGCGATGACGGGTCGGCATGGCGATGCGCCCTTTGCCGTCCAGCGTCAGCGCCGAAGCCCCTTGGAATACGATATTTGCCACTTCACCCCACAAAATTGCACTTTCATGCACTTTAGCTTACGAAACAGGGGTGGTCAACGAGATCAGGAAGAAAAAATCAATGAAATCAAGTACTTAGACGATGTTTGAAATGTAAAAATTGCGAGAAAACTTGTTCAAAAACAAGTACTTGTGCTGGGCACTGAAAGTGATGTGTGAGGTGTAGACCCTCGCTTCCACAATTGCGGATCACAAAATAGATTGTGTGAACGCATGTAACCCGCCGCGAGTGTTCAACCGGGGGGACCCTGCCGTCGACCGCCGCAACAGGCGTCGCTGAGCCCGCTTCAACGACTCGCGAAAGAATTCAGACCGCGTCGTATTCGGGCACGAACTGGCCGTACGCCAGTGCGCTGCTGACCTGCAACATCAGTTCGAGGTCAATCTGCCCCGGATCGCGCGGTTCGGTGTCGTAGTGGCACAAGGTGCCGAGCAGCGAACCTTCCGGCGTGATCACCGGCATGCCGCAATAGGCCCGAATGGCCTCGCGCGCCGGATGGTCGGCGGTTCGCTGGTCGCTCATTGCATCGGCGGTGACGAAGGGGCCACCGCTGTCGCGAACATAGCAGCAATAGGTCGCGGATTCTGCAACCTCGCTGGTCTGCAACTGGCTGTCATCCAGGCGATCGACGTGGACCACGCTTTTCGCCCGGCCATTGGCAAAGCGGAAGATGCTGATGAACCGGTAGTCGGTCAACTCGACCAGGAAACGAAGCGCTTCCCGCACACCACGCGAGTCGAGCGTTTGTTTGAACTGCAAAAAAGCGGCGTTGCTTGAATGAGGCATGGCAAGCAGAAAAATGGGCGATGAGGATCCGATCGCATTATCTTAAGGCGGCCTGTCCAGCGTCGCCCGAGCGCCCGCCCCGTTCGACATCGAGGTTCTCGGCCCGCGCACCGGCACGCTGCACAGCGCCGCCGATAGTGGCGCCGTCTTTTTGCAACGACCGGACCTTGGAAGCCGCCTCGACGCCAACGCGCGCGAGAGATTGCGCAGCAACCCTCCCGATGGTGCCGCGTTGGAGCGCAACGACCTGGCGCTGGCGGTCGCCGATGGCGAGCGGCACGCCGAGGTCGTCAATGACTGATGGGCGCAGCGCCGGGAGGCCTCGGCGGCAGCATCATCAGCATCAGTTCGCTGTACATCGGGCGCGTGACCATTCGCGAAACGCCACTGGCAAGCAAGGCCGTGGCCATCAGACTGAGCACCATGGTCTGGCCGGCGATCATCTCCATCACGATGATGAAGGCGGTGATCGGCTCTTGGGTTGCGGCCGCCAAGAAGCCGACCATGCCAAGCGCGATCAAGGTGATTGCCTGCTGCGGACCAACACCGGTCAACATGGCGATGTCGTTGCCCAGACTGGCGCCGATCGATAGCGATGTTGCAAACATGCCGCCCGGTACACCGGTCCAGGCCGACAACCAGGTGGCCATGAATTTGAGCAGCGTGAAAACAACTGGCACATCGGCGTTGCCCTCGAGCAGCGCACGTGTGGGCTCGTAACCCGCGCCGCCGGTGGCGCCACCCGTCACGGCTCCGATGACCGCGACGCCAGCCGCGCAGCCAGCGGCAAAACGCAGGGGATAGGCCACGCGCCAGCGACAGAACCGATCAGGCATGCCCTGGGCCGAGGCCACGATCAGGCGTGAGAACAGACCGCCACCGAGCCCGGCCAGCACCGCAACCAGCAGCCCCGGCCACAGCAGCGACAACGACACCTGCTGGACTTGCAGGCGACCAAAATAGGTCAGATTGCCGAACGCCGATATGGCAACCAGGCCGGACAACACGATCGCCGAAATGACCAGCGCACTGTGCGATATGCCGCGCCGCCGCGACAACACCTCGAGCGCAAAGACGATGCCTCCGAGCGGCGTATTGAAGGCCGCCGCAATGCCGGCTGCCGCCCCCGCCACCATCAGATCGTGACCATCGATCCCGGACTGCGGCGACAGCCAGCGCCGTGCGTGCAACATGATTCCGGCGCCAACCTGCACCGTCGGGCCCTCGCGGCCGATCGACAGGCCCGCCAGCAAGCCGCCGGATACCAGTCCGATCTTGTGCAGCGACATGCGGATCGATACCCAGCGACTGCGCTGCTCGGCAGTCACATCGTCGTCGTTCAACGCCGCCATTACTTGCGGAATGCCGGAGCCCGCAGCGAACGGCGCAAACCGACGGCACCACCAGACCAGCGCAAAGGTGACAAGCGGCGTCCAGAACAAGGCCAAACCGACGCCCAGCGGCATGCCGAACGGCACGTTGGCTGCGTCCCACGGGTCGAGCGAGCGTAGATGGACGAAGGCCTCGTAGGCGGTTTCGGCGAGCAAGGTGAAGCCGACCACCGTCAAGCCGGTGGCGATTGCATAGGCCAGCACGATCGCGCGATCGATCCAGTGCCGCCCAGCCTTGAATTCGCCTTTCAGATTTCCCCAGAAGTCGGGCGGATGCTCGGCCATGTCTTGTTGGCAATCGGTTCCAGGGGTTCGACGTGGTCGCAGGGCGTGAGTTCAGCCGGGCGCGACGCCAATCAACCAGACGTGAAGGAAGGCGAAGGTCAGACCATACAAGATCAGGCCACCGACGACTGCGATTGCGTCATTGAAGCGCCCGGCCGGCAGTTCGGGCTTGACTCGAGGCGTTCGGCGTTTCATCGAAATCCGGTCGGCGACGGCCCAGGCTAGAAAGCCGCCGAACAACAACACGTCAGCGGCGGTGCCGTTGGCAAGCAGGTGCGCAGTTGCCCACAGCTTGGTGGCCAACAGCATCGGATGGCGGGTGACCGACTGGATTCGACCCGGCAGGTAGGCGGCCAGCAGCAGCACGAAGACCGGCAGCAGCAGCAACCAGGCCAGATGGCGCAGCGCCGACGGCGGCACATACAGGACGATCGGCGACTGCCTCGCCAGGCCGTAGCCAACGATGATCAGCACCAGCCCGATCGCTGAGATCAGCGAAAACAGACCTTTCCAGCGCGCCTCGCCGAAGCGGGCGACCTGCGCGTCGCGCCAGTGCGGCGCAACGATGGCCACAGAATGAAGCCCCAGAAAAACAAGCAGACCCGCGACCAGTACCGCCATGACTCCCCTTCCGCCCTTCGCACGCGCCGGCGTCCGGGCCGGAAACTGCGGCGAAGGCTGTGCAGGCGAGAGTATCGCCGCAACCGCGGCAATGTCCATCGGCGCGGCGATCAGCCGGTCAGTTCGATTCCTTGATCATCCGCCCGCGGGCCGCTTGCAGCGGTCGTGCATTCATCGGATACAAGCGGGTAAAGATGCCGATCTGCTCGGGCGAAACCTCGACCGGCGTCTTCATGACCATCCACAACACGCCTTCTGTGCACGGTGGGGTCGTGAGCGAGCCCATGTAGGTGAAATAGTCGCGTCGCTCGGGCAACAGCGCGTTGAGATCGACCGGTGCACGCACAGGCTGGTCCATGCCTTTTTCCAAGGGCAGGTTGTTCCACACTGTTTGAATCAGCGGTTGCGCAGCGCCCCGGTTCAGCAGCACCGCGACGACTGCCAACTTGCCGTCCAGATCCTTGTGCACCAAGTGGACGACCATGTCGAAGCGGCGACCGTCGACACGCTCTTCGGAAGGACGATGAAAGTGGAACTGCACCAGCTCGAAGCGCCGGCCCATCACCTCGAGGCTGCTGCCGCCACCAACGTTGACCTGCACCGTGTGGCCGTTGTCGATGACGCGGATTGTGCTCGTCAGGTAATCGAACCGGATCGGCTCGAGGTCGAGCCTCAGGCCGTCTCGGATGTCGATCGGGCTCTGGCGGGTGCCGCTGGCGCAGGTTGCGAATTCGGGGCGCAGCGTGCCCCAACTCTCGGGCCCTCCTTCGCCACGGTAGTCCCAATGCGAAGCATGCCCTGTGGTTGCGGCATGATCACCGATGGGCGCCCCTGCAACGGCGTTGCCAACAGGCGCTGCTTGTCCACCTCCGCGGCCTGCCCGGTGGGCGGCAGCGAGCTTGACGGCGAGCGCATCGTTCTGCGCTGCCGACTTGCCGTGAGGCACGCGAGTAGCCTCATGCCGAGGCGAAGGGGCGATTCCGGCCGGCTCGGATTCCGACTTGTTGACGACCCGGACGACGGGCGGATCAGATTTGGTGCCGGGCGATTTTCCTTGCGCACCCAGCTTCTCGGCCAGCCGTTGGCGCAGATGATCAAGCGGATTGGTATTGGCCGACACTGTGGCGGGCACGACTGCAGCAGTCGGCTGTGCCTTGGCACTTTCGGTCCGGGCGGGCAGCCCCGGTGAATTCGGCACACCCGACGCCGCGGCGTGGCTGAATGCGGCGGCCAGTACGACCAAGCTCGTTGCTGACCGCGCGATGTCGGTGGGTTTGCGGTGGCGAGGCAAGCTGGGCATCGATGGTTCCTGAAGACAAACGAGCCGGCGATGCCGCCTCCTTGCCGGTGCTATCGGTGCCCGAGTCGTGAACTTGAGGTTGCTGCGGCGTTCCGCTTCAGCAAGCGACCCGCGGCTTGACCCAGATCCAGGCAACGATGCCGATGCTCATCATCAACAGCGATGCAGTGGCCAAGCCAACGGGGGAATGCATCACCAGAGGGGCAATGACACCTGCCACCAGCCCGTTGGCCGCGCTGCCGATGAATGCCTGCAACGAAGACGCCATGCCGCGCCGCTCGGGGAACAGATCAAGCACCAGCAGCGTGACGACCGGCACCATCAGCGCCCAGCCGAACGAATAGATCGCGATCGGCCACATCGACCACCAGACGTTCGGTTCGAACAGCAGATTCAGCAGCAGGTTCACCACCGACACGCCGAGCATGATCACGAAGCCATGGCGGATCTGATGCCGTGGCTTGATCTTGCCGGCCAGCCGCCCGCTGAGAAAGGCGCCGCCCATGATGCCGCTGATGGTCAGGATGAAAAACCAGAAAAACTGGCCCGGCGCCAGGCCCAGATGCTCACCCAGGAAAACCGGCGTCGACAACACATAGAGAAACATGCCATTGAACGGAATGCCGCTGGCCAACGCCAGCGTGATGAAGCGCGGACTCGAGCCGAGCTGCCAGTAACCACGCATCAGGTGCTTGGTCTTGAACGATTGACGCTGCTCCACATGCAGCGTTTCGGGCAACAGGCGGTAGTTGGCGACAAACAGCACCACACCCACCAAGGTCAGAAACCAGAAGATGGAATGCCAGTCGGAATGCACAAACAGGAAGCCGCCAACCATCGGCGCGATCGCCGGGGCCACACCGAAATAGATCGTCACCTGCGACATCACGCGTTGCGCATCGACGGGCTCGAACATGTCGCGAATCACCGCACGTGCCACGACGATGCCGGCACCAGCCGACATGCCTTGCATAGCCCTGAAAAACACCAACATGCCGATGTGGTTCGACAAGGCGCAGCCGGCTGAGGCAATCGTGAACAAGGCAACACCGGTCAACACCACCGGCCTGCGCCCGAAGCTATCGGCCAGCGCGCCGTGAACCAGGTTCATGATCGCGAAGCCGAACAGGTAAGCCGATAGGGTCTGCTGCATCTCGGTCGGCGTCGCGCCGATCGACTTTGCGATGCCGGTAAACGCCGGCAGATAGGTGTCGATTGAAAACGGACCAAGCATGCCCAGGCACGCAAGCAGAACGGCAAGGCCCCAGCGTGGTCCGCGCCACAAGGTTGCTGCATCGGGATTCATCGATTCGTCCGGATAGTCACGGCCGATGCCGCAAGGCTGTTGAAAACGCTGCCGCTCACGCAGCCTGAAAAAAGTGTGAAGCGAGCCGATAGGCCGGATTCTGTGCAGCGGGACATTCTTGCGAACGCCCGCCGTGACCGCCATTCCTCTGGGCCCCGCATTGCTGCAGGGCTCGGTGCCACCTACCCGCACACTCCCCGAGCCGGATCAACGTGTGCCTATTTGGTGTTGCTGCGCGCAGAGATTGCCCGTTTCACCCACGGCAAGCGCAGCTTGCCGTGGGTGGCTACCTTGATCAGGGCTGCGCCCTCAGCCGCTGCGGCAAGCCGCATCGGCGCGCCGGCTTGCGCCGTCGCCCGGTAGAACACTCCGTGCAAGCGCCCCTCGCGGGTAGCCCGTCGTGACTCGTCTCTGTTGCTCTGATCCTCACCTTGCGGTGGACAGCGGTTAGCTGCTGCGCTGCTCTGTGCAGTCCGGACCTTCCTCCGATGCGCCCTTTCGGGTGATGCAACAGCGGCGGTCTGGCTCGCTTCACCGCTGGATTATCGCCGCTGCACCGGTTTTGTGCTCGACACGAAACACGTCGCGATCAGCGTAGAAGCCAGGCGATTGGTTGGCCGGCCACCAGCCCGGCACGCCGAGCACCGGCAGCGGATGGTGAGCGCGAGAGGCAAGCCGATGCGGCGTCAACTGCTCACCCAGCCAGGATTGGATCTGGTCAGCAGCGAGGTCGAGCGGCACCAGCCAGCCGTGAGCGGTCATAGGCTTGCGTGGCTGGACCAGTTTTTCGAGCAGGGCGTGGCCGAACAGCCAGACACCGGCATCCTCCCACGCCGCGCGATGCGTCACGAACAGCGCCTGCCAATCGCGCTCGCGCAGCGCCTGCTCGAGACGCGGCGGCAGCTGCAGCAGCGCCGCGTTTTCGTCGAACAGCGTCAGCGCGTCACGGACCGCGCCGCGTCTGGCGCCAGCCACCTGCGCGGCCAATTGCGCAGCCTGCAACTCGTTCAGATGCCGTTTCAGTGCCGGCCACTGCAGCCAGGCCAAGCCGTTGAACAGGTCGTGCAGATTGTCTCGCGACGGCACGCAGGCGGTGTCGGCGATGAAGGCTTCATAGGCACGGCCCGCCGGCAGTTCGGCTTGCGCGACAAAGCGCAGCGGCCCGGCGGCCAATTGCGGCGGATCGCTCGAAGTGTGCAGTTCGTCATTCAGGGCCTGCGCGACCGGCGCGCCGTCAGTCAACGTAGCGGCCAAGCGCAAGCCAGCTTCACGATAAGGCGCGAGCCACGGCGCTGACCAGTCGATGGCTTCGAGGCCGTCGACCAGCGACTGCCGCATGGCTGCGTCTTTCAGCGCTCGCCTGGCGGCAGGTACTGGACCTTGTTCGGCGTCTTCTCCGGTGTCAGGACGAACAACGCCGGATATTTGCGGAACAGCTTGGTCGACGGCGCACTCTTGGCCAGCAGACCGGCCGCAAGCAGGCGTTCCTTGGCTTGATTCAACTGCATCCGGACGCCATCCTGCAGTTCCGGCAAGGCCGCGAGCATGCGCTCGACCTCATCCGGATTGGTCGCGGCGCGACGCTCCGCAGCGCGCGGAGCTGGTTGAGGCGGCGGCGGCGCGGCAACGACCGCCGGCACTGGCGTTGAACGGCTTGATTCGGCCTTGTTTTCGTTGACCGCGCTGCGGCTGCGCGTGTTCCGGCCGGTGCCTGCCACGCGTTTTCCGGCCGCCTTGCGACTTGCCGTCTTGACGACCGTGGTGCTGGTGGCCGTTGCGGTGGTCAGCGACCTGCGGTGCGTCAGGTCAATGAATTCGTCGTAGACCGGTTTCGAGTCGTCACCGGTCTTGCCTTCCTGGCCGATGCCTTCGACCCTGCAGCCTCTCTCGCGCAGGCGGATCACCAGCGGGGCGAAATCGGAGTCCGATGACACCAGCACGACCACATCGGGACGCTCGCCGATCACCAGATCCATCGCATCGACGGCAAGTGCAATGTCGGTCGAATTCTTGCCGGTGGAGACATTGACCATCGGTCGGATGGAGTGTGCCTTGAACAGCTTCATGTGTTTCAACGCCAGCTCGGCCGTGCAATAGGCGCGCCGCACATGGGCAGCGCCATGGCGTTCAAGTACCAGGTGCAGGGCCTGCTCGATGACGTCGACGGTCACGTTGTCGGCATCGATCAACAGCATCACATGAGGAACAGCGCGCGATGGGTTCATGCCAGTTTCCAGTTGAGAACCTCGCCGCCACGCAGCGGTTTCAGTTCGGCGTCGCCGAACGGCAGCGTTTCGGGCAAGGTCCAGGGTTCGCGCTTCAGCGTCACCGTACCCTGGTTGCGCGGCAGGCCGTAAAAGGCCGGGCCGTTGAAGCTGGCAAAGGCCTCGAAGTTGTCGAGCGCACCCGCTTGCTCGAACGCCTGCACATACAGCTCCAGCGCAGAAGCCGCCGTGTAGCAGCCAGCACAGCCGGTGGCATGTTCTTTCAGGGAAGCAGCGTGCGGCGCACTGTCGGTGCCGAGAAAAAATCGCTTGCCGCCCGAGGTGGCAGCGGCCACCAGAGCCTGGCGGTGCACCTCGCGCTTGAGCACCGGCAAACAGTAGTAATGCGGGCGGATGCCGCCGAGAAAAATCGCGTTGCGGTTGTACAGCAGGTGGTGCGCGGTGATCGTCGCGCCGAGATGGCTGGCGGCCTCGGCAACATACTGCGCGGCCTCGCGAGTCGTGATGTGTTCGAAGACGATCTTCAACTCCGGAAAATCCCGGCGCAGTGGTTCGAGCTTCTGGTCGATGAAGGCCTGCTCACGGTCGAACAGGTCGATCTCGGGATCGGTCACCTCGCCATGTACCAGCAGCGGCATGCCCAGGCGCTGCATCGCATCGAGGGTCGGCCAGGTCTTGCGCAGATCGGTGACGCCGGCATCGCTGTTGGTGGTGGCGCCGGCCGGATACAACTTCAACGCCTTGATGCCGGCTTCTGCAGCGCGCGTGATTTCGTCGGGCGGCAAGGTGTCAGTCAGGTACAGCGTCATCAGCGGTTCAAAATCGGCACCGGGCGGCAGCGCCGCCAGGATGCGATCGCGATAGGCCAGCGCCTGTGCCGTGGTGGTCACCGGCGTTTTCAGGTTCGGCATGATGATCGCGCGGCCGAACTGGCGTGCGCTGTCGGGCAAGACGGCGGCCAGGGCTGAACCGTCGCGCAGATGCAGATGCCAGTCGTCGGGCGTCGTCAGAGTCAGGGTTTCACGCATCGCGCAATTCTCGCACCGGCAGGGCCGACGACCTGCCGACAAACGCCAAAGATGCGGCAGAACCGATCAAACGAAGGCGCCGCTCGCGGCCCGCTTCGTCAGTTGATCGTCGGGCCGCATTTGGGCTCCGGACTCGGCACCACGTTGCACTTCTCGAACGCTTCGGCCTTGGTACCGCCGACCGTCCGATACGGCGCAAAACAGGACGCACTCTCCTGATACAGGCGGCGCCAGGTTGCGCAGTCGGTCGACTGGTCCACGACGCGTGCGGGCCGCTTGCCGGCCGGAGGTGCAGAAGCCGGGGGCGCAGACGACGCGGGAGGCGGCGTATCGCCCGTCGACTGGCTCGACAGACCGGCTTGCTCGCGCAGCTTGCGCGCACGCTCTTGTGCCTGCTGCGTTCGTTCGGGCGCGATGTCGTACTGTTTCGAATCGGTGCACCGCGCCGACTGCGCATATTTATCCGGGACGATTTCGGCCAACTGGGTCCGGCCACTGTCGTCCACCCAGCGGCAAATCATCGTGGCATGGGCAGGCAGTGCAAGCAGCAGCACGTAAAGTGCGGCCAGTCCATGCAGGGCAATTGTCATCACGCGTCTCAACGTCGGTTTCGTTGGTGCGATTGTGCGGCGCGTTCATTGCCCCGCTTGCAATTGCCGGTAATCCTGGTCATCAGTTGTTGGGCGTCGACCGCGGTGACGCGCTCAAGTTCGGCAAGAAAAGTGTCGCCATCCGCGCCGCGCCGCATCGAGGCCAGACGCCCAAAATGCATGATCACGATCGATCCGTCCTTGCGCCTGCGGTGTGAAAATGCCACGTCGTCCGTCACAGCCTCAGTTCCGAAGGATCCATAGAACGGCGGCAACAACCAGCAGCACGACGATCGCCAAGCCGCCGCCTACCCGCCCGCGCGGTACTTCACCGGGCGCCAGCCCGGAGGGCCTGTGGACGTCGTGCCGCGCCGGCTCGAACCGGGCGGCGTCGATGGTTCGCTTGGCGTCTTTGAGGCCGACGCCGCCCGACGCGCGAAGTGCGCGGATCGCCTGCAGCAGCTTGCCCTGTTCCAGCGCTGCTTTCGCTTCGGGAGGCAGTTCCCAGCCCTGCGCCAGCGGCGTGTTTGCCGGTTGCTCCCTGGCTGACTCGACCGCCGCCTTGGCTTCGGCCAGCCCCAGTCCGGTCTGTTGGCGCAGCAGGCGAATGGCCTCGATCTTGTGCCCAGCGGCCAATGCTGCGCGTACGTCATCGGGCATTGAAGGCGACATGGATGAACTCCTCAGGACAATCGGAGCAACATCATGCGCTCCCACGCGGCACGGTGAAGTCGACCGTTGCCGCCGTGGCGATGCCATTGGCACGTCCGGGCTCGCCGGGCGCCGGTTGCAGTTCGGGCATTCAATGCCATGGCGGGCTGCCGTTCGGCAGTTCATCGCTCTCGTGTTGCACCCAGATCACCGGCACAGCCTGTTCGCGAGCCCGCTCGACAGCACGCGCCACGTTGGCAACGATCCGCGCAGCCTCCCAGGCATCTTTCATCACGCCCACCTGGACATCAACCACCAGCAGCACCGACTGGTTGCCATCGCGAACTGTTGCCATCGTGAAAGCTCCGCTTGTTCTAAGGCCCCTTAACGACGCTTCGGATCGGTCGCCGATGCGCTGGACGACAGGTTGATTCGCACCGTTCGCGTCGACAGGTGAACCTCGCGCAGAAAATAAGCCAGACCGACCACCAGCGCAAGCACGGCCACCGTGAAAACCAGGCCGATGAACCACCGCATCTGCAGGCCGAGCAGCACCTCCAGGAACAGCGCCGCAATCACCATGCAGACCAGCAAGGCCGCCAGCGTACACGCGGTGATTGCCGAGCCGGCCAGGTAGCGTCTGCTTTCGAGACTGGCGAACTCCACCTGCTGGTGGTCGACCAGGATCGGCGATGAAGCACCGGTTTCGGTCAGGTGACGGCCGCGATCGATGATGCGCGCGAGGCGTCCCGTCATCACGTTGAGCAAGCCGGCGATCGCCGTCAGCAGAAAGGCCGGCGCCAGCGCCAACTGGATGGCATGCGACACGTCGTTGATGTTGACGACCGACAAAATCATGCGCAGACATCGCCGGGCCGCGGTGGCGGCCGGCCTCCGACGCAGATTGACGAATGGCCGTTGCAGCAGGAAACATTCACGACTGACATGACGCTGGATGTTATCGCCGTCCACAGCTTCCTAGGAGCCTGTCGGGCTTGGGGCGTCGATAGCGAGAATCGGCCCCAGCGAGGACAGTTCTTGCCGGATTTGCAGCCCCATAGCCCAGCTATGGGGCAAAAAGACGGTGAGAAATGGACCGCTGCGGTCGATTCGCAGC
>JBBRID010000061.1:0-12840 GCA_038221635.1 Burkholderiales bacterium | reverse complement strand
CACCGTATGTGTTCAGTGAGCAAAACGCCCGCGACATGGCAGCTGCAGGCGCCGACATCGTGGTCTGCCATCTGGGCTTGACCACGGGCGGCAACATCGGCGCTGACACCGCCCTCAAGTTGCCTGACTGCGTGGCCCCCATCAAGGCGTGGGCAGCGGCGGCGCGGGCTCTGCGGCCCGAGGTCATGGTGCTTTGCCACGGTGGACCCATCGCCACGCCCGAGGATGCGCAATACATCCTGCAGCAGTGCCCGGAGGTGGACGGCTTCTACGGTGCCAGCTCGATGGAGCGGCTGCCCACCGAGATGTCGCTGACCGAAACGACGCGCCGCTTTACGCAGATCAAGAAATCCAACCAGGTTTGAGGAGACTTCCATGACGGGTGCTCAATTCGGCAGTTTCGTCCTGGCGCTGATCGTTCTTGCGATCGTCGTGGGCGTGGGCGTTTGGCTTTTGCATTGGCTCTACCTGCGCAGCAGCAAGGAACGCGCCTTCGTGCGCACCGGCCTCGGCGGCCAGCGCGTGGTGCTCGACGGCGGCGCCTTCGTACTGCCCATCGTGCACGACGTGATCCCGGTCAACATGAACACGCTGCGGCTGGAGGTCGTGCGCGGCCGCGACAAGGCGCTGATCACGCAAGACCGCATGCGGGTGGACGTGATTGCCGAGTTCTACGTGCGCGTGGCCGCCAATGCAGATGCGGTGGCCGCCGCCGCCCAGACCCTGGGGCTGCGCACGATGGAGCCGGCACAACTGAAAGAGCTGGTCGAAGGCAAGTTCGTCGACGCCCTGCGCACCGCTGCGGCCGAGATGACGATGGAACAGTTGCACGAAAAGCGCGGCGCCTTCGTGCGCAGAGTGCGTGAGAGCGTGGCCGAGGACCTGACCAAGAACGGCCTTGAACTCGAAGCCGCGTCGCTGACCCAGCTCGACCAGACCGGCATGGAGTTCTTCAACCCCAGCAACGCCTTCGACGCCGAGGGTCTGACGCGGCTGACCGAACAGATCGAACACCGCAAGAAGCAGCGCAACGACGTCGAGCAGGACACGATGATCGCGATCCGCAACAAGAACCTCGAGGCCGAGAAGCTGTCACTGGACATCGACCGCGAAAGCGAGTTCGCCCGCCTGAGCCAGCAGCGCGAAGTCGAAGTCGCACGCGCCAGGCAGCGGTCCGAACTGGTGACCGAGAAGGCGCAGCGCGAGCAGGATGGCGAGAGCGCGCAGATCGCGGCGCGGCTCACGATCGACGCGGCCCGCATCCGCTCCGAGCAGACAATCGAGCAGGAACGGATCAAGAAGGAGCGCAGCATCCAGGGCGCCGAGATCGAGCGCCGCCAGGCGATGGAGCTGGCCGAACAGCAGCGCGCGATCGCGGTAGCGCTGGAGAGCAAGGCACAGAGCGAGGCCCAGACCGCTGCCGACCATGCCCGCGCCGAGGCCGTGACCGCCGAAGAGCGCGTCTTCACCGCCCGCGATGTCGAGGCTGCTGAGCGCAAGAAGACCATCGACCTGATCGGCGCGCGCCAGAGGGCCGCGCGCGAGGCCCTGCGCCTGACCCACGCGGCCCAGGCCGAGAAGGACGCCAGCGCCGACCGCGGGGCCGCCATTCGCGCCCAGGCCGAGGCCGACGCCGACGCCGACAAGATACGCGCGATGGCGCTGCGGGTGCGTGCCGAAATCGAGGCCGACGCCCAGCGCATGATGAACGAGGCCCACAACATGCTGACGCCCGAGGCGCGCGCCTCGGCGCTACGCATGCGCCTGGTGGAAAAGGCCGAGGCCATCATTCGTGAGTCGGTCAAGCCGCTGGAGCGCATCGAAGGCATCAAGATCCTGCAGGTCGACGGACTGGGCGGCAGCGGCAGCGGCGGCGGCGGCCAAGGTGGCAGCAACAACGGTGGCAGCCTGTCCGACGGACTGGTGAATTCCGCATTGCGATTCCGCGCCCAGGCGCCGCTCGTCGATCAGCTGCTGCGCGAGATCGGTATCGACGGCAGCGACATCCAGCGCCTGGCCGGCGGCGTCACCAGCACCGGCACGGCCGCGCTGCCACCAGCGTCGTCGCCCAAACCGTCGGCCAAGGACTGACGGCCATGGTGCGCGTCTATATTTCGAGCGTCATCGACGCCGGCGCCGACACGGTTTGGTCGCGCATCCGCGACTTCAATGCCTTGCCGCAGTGGCACCCAGGCATCGCCGACAGCCGCATCGAGAACAGCCAGCCCGCCGACCGCGTGGGCTGCATCCGCCACTTCCACACCCGCGACGGCGGCATGATCCGCGAACGGCTGCTGGCGCTGTCGGACTACGACTTCAGCTGCACCTACGAGATCCTGGAAAGCCCGATGGGCGTGGCCAACTATGTCGCCACGCTGAAGCTCACACCCATCACCGACGGCGGGCGCAGCTTCGCCGAATGGACGGCCGAGTTCGATTGCGCCGAGGGCCGCGAACGCGAACTGACGGCGCAGATCGGCGACGGCGTGTTCCAGGCCGGCTTCGACGCGCTAAAACGGCATTTCGGGCAGCGTTAGCGGGCCGCGCAGATGCTGCAACGAGTTGTCAGATCAACTGTCGTCGATGCACCGATCGAGCGCGTTTGGGCCGTACTGCGTGACTTCAACAGCCACGACCGGTGGCACAGCGCAGTGGCCGAAAGCCGCATCGAGGGCGGCGAACTGCCCACCCAGGTCGGCTGCGTGCGCAGCTTCCGGCTGCAGGACGGTGCGCGCATCCGCGAGCAGTTGCTGACGCTGGACGACCGCGAGCACAAGAGCACCTACTGCATCGTCGAAGCCACGGTGCCACTGCAGCGCTACGTGGCCACCGTGACGCTGAAACCGGTGACCGACGGCCAGCGCACCTTCTGGCACTGGGAGTCCAGCTTCGACACCCCGCCGGGGCAAGAGCGCGCGCTGGCCGAGATGGTGGCGCGTGGCGTCTACGAAACCGGTTTTGCCGACCTTCAGCGCCACCTGGCCAGCGGCGCGGACCGGCGGGAAGGCGGCGGACTGTCGGTGTCGCAGGGTCCGGCGCTGCCCGCCGCCCTGCCGCTGCCCACTCGAAGCATGACGCTGCTGGCCTACGGCGAGCCGTCGGTGATGCAACCAGTCATGGCCGACGCACCAGCGCCGGGCCCGGGCGAAGTGCGCATTCGACAGCGTGCCATCGGCGTCAACTACTTCGACATCTACCTGCGCCGCGGCTGGATACCCGAGCTGCTGCCATTGCCCGGCACGCCGGGCATGGAGGCTGCGGGCAGCGTCATCGATGTCGGCCCCGGCGTCAGCGACTTCCTGCCCGGTGACCGCGTCGCATACCTCGGCCCGCTCCCCGGCGCCTACTGCACCGTGCGCACCGTGCCGGCGGCCTGGGTGACGCGGCTGCCGCCACAGGTGGAAGACCGCACGGCCGCCGCAGTGCTGCTCAAGGGGCTGACCGCCGACATGCTGGTGCACGACCTGGGCCATGTGGAACGCGGCACACGGGTGCTGGTGCACGCCGCTGCCGGTGGCGTGGGTCTGCTCGTGACGTCGTGGGCGGCGCAGCTGGGTGCCACCGTCATCGGCACCGTGTCCACACCCGAAAAGGCGCGGCTGGCTCGCGATTTCGGCTGCGCTCATGTCATCGTCACGTCCAACTACCAGTTCGGCGCCGAGGTGCAAGCCCAGTTCGGTGGCGCCGACCTGATCATCGACGGCCTGGGCGAGGCGGCCCGGGGGCAGAACTTCGATGCCCTGGCGCCCTGTGGCCACTGGGTCAGCCTGGGGCAGGCCAGCGGAGGCCTGTCGCCGATCTCGCCGGACTGGCTGGTGCAGAAATCAGCCACTTTTTCGCGCCCGGTGGTGTTTGCCTGGCTGGCCCGACCGGGCCGGCTGGCCGAGCGTGCACAGCGCCTGTGGGCGGCGCTGGGCAGCGGCGCAGTCAAGCTGCCGCCGATCGAACAGGCCACGCTGGAAGGGGTGGTCCAAGTGCACGAACGCATGGCAGCGCGGCGCACGATGGGCGCGCAGGTGCTGATGGTCTGACACCCGATTCGTGCCATCCGTACCGGCACCGCACGCAGCATCCGCTTCCGCACCCACTCCCCAACCGTCACTTTTACCCGGAGGTCCTGATGATCCACGGCATGAACCACTTCACCATCACAGCCGAAGACCGCCAGGCCACGCTGGCCTTCTACTGCGGCCTGCTGGGACTGATGGAAGGACACCGCCCCGACCTCGGCTTTCCCGGCGCCTGGCTGTACGCACCGGGCGCAGATGCCGCGGTGCTGCACATCTACTGGGACCGGCCGATGCCAGCCCAGCGCACCGGTGTCATCGATCACCTGGCCTTCACCGCCACCGACCTGCCAGCGGTCCGGGCCCGCTTTGATGCGGCCGGGCTCCAGTACGACCTGCGCCAGCAACCTGGCGCAGGCACCTGGCAACTGTTCAGCCACGATCCCAACGGGGCCAAGGTGGAGCTGGACTTCGAGGCGTCTGAGCGGTCGTCATCTGCGTGACGAAGCATGAGAACGAAATTCATGCAGCAAGGTAAGTGCTGACGGCTCCGTATAGAAGTTCCAGGCTGCGCGACGGGTCGCACAAGTACATGCGTACTCCGTCGTCTAGGTCAGTCACGCCCACTTGAAGCGTCAGTGGCGGGCCGGCCTGATCCGACGCGGTCAGCCTACCGAACGCAGCCTGTACCTCGCCAGAGTCCAATTTCACATGAGCAACGCGGCGCAGGCCTGCCTTATCCGACCATCGGAGCACCATGGATTCCGGCAGGCCACGTAAACGCGCAGGCACCACAGGCGCTTTCGCGAAACCGTCAAGGTGTTCGCGCTCGGCATTGCGGCACCGCAGTCGGACGCTGGCGTCAGTGGCCGCGCCGATCCATTCGAGGCCCCAGCGCCTGCGGGCTTGCCGGCGGTCCCAGACCTCTGGGTCGATGGGGTGGTTTCGCAGCTGCTCCAGCCTTTCTGCTCCCAGGATTCGCAGCAGATGGGTATGCACATAGTCGGCCCTTTCGAAACCTTCCGAAGCGGGCATGAGCGCCCATGGAAAAGGTTGAACAGGGACCATCGCGCGACACAATTCGACTGCGAGACCACCTCCCGTCAGCCACAGCGCCAGCCTGCCGCCGGGCGCCATGCCGATCAGGATGGTGGACCAGCAGGAGGCGGCACCGGTTTCCGGATGAACGAAGCCACTGTCGAAGAGCGTCGCCAGCTTGTCGATCGGCAGATCGAAGTCTGCGCCATAGAAACGGTCTTCGGCCAATGAGAACCAGGTGATCGTGAGCCGCTCGGGCAGCGGTGTGGATCGCTGCAGGCCGAGGCTGACCAAGCCGGCCTCGCCCCAGCCGTTGTGCAGGCTCACGCTGCGCGGAACCTGAGCGATCGTTTCAGCGCCCACGAGGAATCGACCCTCCATCAAGCGCACCGGGAACGCTTCTGGCGCACAGGCGCTAGCCAGCCAGGGGTACATGGTCACGCTGTCAACCCTCGCGGACCATGCGCTTGCGGACCCCGTGCAGGGAGTTGTCGTCGCCTTCCTCCCATCCCGAACCGGGGCTATAGAACTGCGGTCGGTTCGGGCGTGCAGCCGCGGACGCGGTGCGCGGGTACTCCGCCGATCCCGGTGTGTAATGTGCCGAGAAGTGCAGGTACCTGTTGCGCAGTTGCTTGAGCTGCTCATCACTGGTGTCGTTCAGCCAGTCGTCGATGGAGCGATGATTGTTTTCTATGCGGGCCTTCATCTGGATGAGAAACTCATCTCCGCCGTCGCTTCCGATACGTTCGAGCGCCTGCTCCTCGAGCGAAAACTGCAGACCACCCCGCTCGGTGGCCTGGTGCGCCATGATCAGCAACGGAACCCGGTGGTAATAATGGCTGATTCTTCGCCGGTTGACGACCACGCGGTGCCGGTCGACGACGATCTCCTCGTGGTTGGTCCGGTTGACGTACCAGCCGCGGGCGATGAGGTCGCGCTGGACCTCGTCGCAGCGCGTCAGCGCCTGGTTCAGGCTGCTCACCGAAAGTTCGTCCAGGTTGTTCATTTCGAATACAACCAGGTCGCGCTCCACCATGTCGCCGTCTGACAGGCCGTTGTACCCGCCGCCGACATCAGAGTGCGCTCCCGGCAGGAAAATCTGGCGGCCCCGAGACCTGGCACTCGTGATGTCGACGAGTTGGAAGTTCCGGCGATGCTCGTCGGCTGCCGCCAGTTGAAGCACGTATTGCACAAGAGGATGGCCAAGCGATTGCAGATGGAGTTCGTCGACGTCGTCTTCATAGGTGGTCGCGCCATAACTGGCAACGGTGTCGAACAGGCCGATGAAGGGAAAGCGTTTGGTTCCCACGGTGTAGCCCCGATTGCTCAGCGCTGCCAGGAATGAATAGGACAGGCCCGTGTCCGCCGCGTGGAAACATCGGTGCAGCAGGTAACGCGCCGCTGCCGCACCTCGGCTAAAGCCGAATATGTCGATCTGGAGGGTATCGATTTGCCGGTTGCCATTGCTCAGTTCGTCGACCTTGCTGAGCATGTGCTCGATGCAGGCTGAGACCCGACCTGCCACGCCGGTGCTGCCCGTACCAGCGCCCATTCCGAGGGTGGCGTCAGGTTGATCGTGCAAGGTGCCCATGCCTTCAACATAGACGGGGACGTGGTAATCGTTGACTGCGCACAGTGTTTCGATGCTGGTGGCGAGGTGAGCCACGTTCGAGTAGGCGTTCAGATAGCTTCCCCGGCTGTCGTGATCGCCCACGCTGTGACCCCCTGGTCGCCGCAGGGTATCGGTATTCCAAAGGTTGTTGCCCGTACCATCGAGGAAGATGCTGAAGCGAATGCTGAACGGCGGCTCCGTCGGCGAGCTGGCTGCGCAGGCGGTCGTGGGCGAAGACACCGCGCTTATCCCGCGGATGTAGTCAACGGTCATGGGGCAGTCCGATCACACGCCAGCTTCGCCCGTCGGCCAAGGTCCGAACGGCGGGTAGCCGCTCGGTGCTCATCGCATGCAGCGCGCCGATGCGCCGTCGCGCCTCCAGCAGCAGGCGACGCAGTGATTGCAGCCCGCCCCGGTCAGCCGCCGGGCTGCCCAGCAGCCCAGCCACCCAGGCATGTCTCGGGTCGTCGGCAAAGGCATGACCCCAGGCGAACATCACCAACAGCATGGCCGCTCGACTCAAGGCCGTGGCTTGCCCGAACTGCTCGGCGAGCCGGTGCGCGGTGGCAAGGCTTCGCGTTTTGGCGGGTACTGTCCAGGCGGCGACTCGCCGGCATCCGACTTGAAGTTGCATCAGGACGACCAAATCCGCCTCCTCTGGGAGCGCCGCTGAGGTGGGCTGTAGGCCCTGCAGCAACTGATCGATCAGTGTAGACAGGAGCTGCCATTCGGATGTATCGGGCTCAGCGCCGGCATCGATCCAGGCTTGGCGCATCCGCCGCCATTGAGCACGCTCGCCTCCAGCCGCGGAGTCGGTCATGGAAGGCCTTGATGGCGTCCAGGGATGCATGGGATCGTCGAGAAACGCGAGCCCGCTGGTCAATGCCAACTCGACATGGCCGAAGAGAGTGGTCCGCTGGGTCCATCCATATTGAAGGGCCCCCGTCAGCGCCTCGGCTATGGCCGGCGCCAAGCCTTCGGTGGCGCCTTCCGGTGAAGGCGATGACCGTGTGGCGCGATCTGTGAAACGCTCGACCATCCAGAATTCGAACCGTCGCACCATGGCCTGGCTCAGCTCGTCAAACTGCTTCGGGCTGATGTGCAACATGGAGGGGATTGGGTGCCGAGTGTTCCTAAGTTCGTCCGCTGCCTGTTACTCTACCGCATGCCCTGATCCCTTCCCGGTGCGGAGCGGCAATGACCCGCAAACCTTGACCGTGGGCAGCCGGCCGATCGCCGACGTCGGATCGCCGAATTCCCGACAGGCCAACGTCGAAGGAGAGGCTGGTCATTGCTGCGCCCCCATCACGAATCCCCATGAACGCACCGATGGTTTTGACCTCTCACGACAAACTAGGAGCACCCGATGGCCTACCGCAGCATCAACCCCTTCACAAACACGGTGGGAAGTCTTTCGACGAACTGAGCGACCAGCAGGTGCAAGCCAAGCTATGCGCACGCAGCTTGGCGAGCTGAACATTGCGGCACGCCACCAGCCGCTCGCCCGGATGCTTGGTGTGCTCCATCAGACTGCCCGCCGTCAGCGAGGTTTGGTGCCGGCAGCCATTGCACCGGAACAGCTTGCGTGCGCCGTGACCGACGACGTAGTGCTCGGCCGAGGAACACCGCGGGCATTGAAAGCCGCCCGGCCATCGCGCCGCCTTGACCGCCTCTACGCACTGCGCCTCGGTGCCAAAGCTGCGAAGGAAATCAGGAATCGACATGCCGGGTTGGAATTGGCTTCGATTGAAGGCCATGGGGCTTGCTCCGTCTTGGGGAAATCCCAGGTTACGGGGTCACAAGCTCATGGGGTGAGCCTCGCTGAGGCAGGTTTCTTATCAGGTAAGCCGATGTCCTTGGATGAAGGACTCGGTACGATGGCAAAGCGCAAACCGCCGGCTCAGGAACGCGCCAGCGCGCCGATCTTGGCCGTGTCGCGTGCCCGCTCTTCACCGGTCGTTATGCCGCGAAACCAGACCGTCACCACGCTGGACGTGACGACGATGAACAGCGAATACAGCACCGGGATCAGCAGCACTTGCTGCTGCTGCGTGCCGGCGAAGCTGAGCAGCACGATCAACACCGCCAGAGGTCCGTTCTGGATGCCTGTTTCCAGTGCAACGGTGCGGGCGCGGCGGCTGTCCTGCCGGAGCAGGCGAGACAGCCCGTAGCCCAGCGCAAAGCCCGCCAGGCCAAGCCCGATGGAGCCCGCATAGACCGGAAAGCCGGTGTCGAGCAGGAGCTGCCAGTTGCGTGGCACCCAGGAGCCGATCAAGAACAGGATGACAAACACACCCAGGAGTCCACCGATCATCTCGATCACCGCGCCCAGGTTGGCGTTCCACTTGCGCAAGCCGATGCCGATCACGGTGGGCACCAGCAGCACCACCAGCACCTGGATGACGTTCTCACGCGGGATCTGCCACTGCCCTTCGATGCCGCTGCTGTAGAAGGCCAGCGTCAGCGGCACCATGAAGATGGCCAACAAGGTGGAGCTCATGGTCATCAGGATCGACAGGCTCAGCACGCCCTTGCTGAAGTAGGTGAAGATGTTGCTGGTGGTGCCACCGGGCATGCAACCCATCAGGATCAGGCCCACGGCGTAAGCCGGTGGCAGCGCCAGCGCCTTGGCCAGCGCGAAGGCCAGCAAGGGCATGATCCCGTACTGGCACAGCAGCCCCAACACGATGCCCTGCGGCTTGCGCAAGGCGATGGCGAAGTCCTTGAACGTCAGGCTGGCGCCCATGCCCAGCATGATGACCATCATCATTACACCCAGCAGCTTGGTTTCGGTATCGGAGAGCATGGGGTCAGGCCTTGATCTTGGTGTCGGACCCGGCCGCAGCCAGGACTTCGGTGCGCAGTTCGCGGCGCAGGATCTTGCCCACCGCGGTCTTGGGCAGTTCTTCGCGGAACTCGATGGTGGCGGGCACCTTGTAGCCGGCCAGCAGCGTGCGGCAATGGGCAGCGAGCTCCCCGGCGGTGAGGGTCAGGTCCCGCTTGACGACGTAGGCACGCACCGCTTCACCGGTCTTCGCGTCGGGCGCGCCTATCACCGCGGCCTCCAACACCTTGTCGTGGCGGGCGAGGGCGTCTTCGATCTCGTTGGGATAGACGTTGAAGCCGCTGACCAGGATCATGTCCTTCTTGCGGTCGACGATGCGAAAGACGCCCTGCGCGTCCATCACGGCCACGTCACCGGTGTACAGCCAACCGTCCTTGATGACCTCGGCGGTGGCCTCGGGCCGCTGCCAGTACCCGCGCATCACTTGCGGGCCGCGCAGCACCAGCTCACCAGGCTGACCCAGCGCCACTTCGTGCCCGGCATCGTCCACCAGCCGCACTTCGGTCATCGGTGCGGGAATGCCGATGCTGTCTTTCACGCGCGGCAGGTTCAACGGCTGAAAGCACACCACCGGGCTGGATTCGGTCAGGCCGTAGCCTTCCACCAGCGGCGCGCCGACACAGGCCTCGAAGCGTTCGACCACCGCATGGTGCATGGCCGCACCACCACCGCCGGCGGCCTTGATGTGCCGGGGCGGAAAGGCGCTGAACCACTCTTCGTTGAGCAGCGCGTTGTACAGCGTGTTGACGCCGGTGATCCAGGTGATCTTGTAGTTCTCGATGGCGCGCTGCAGGTTCTGCACCGGCCGCGGGCTGGGCACCAGGATGTTGCGCGCCCCGGCGTCGAACATGCAGAGGAAGTTCACGGTGAAGGCAAAGATGTGATACAGCGGCAGCGCTGTCAACACCACCTCTTTGCCGTCGTCGATGTGGCTTGCGCACATGGCGCGCATTTGCGCCAGGTTCCACAACAGATTGCCGTGTGTGAGCATGGCCCCCTTGGCGACCCCCGTGGTGCCGCCGGTGTACTGCAGCAGCGCCAGGCTGTCGTGGCCTAAGTCCTGCGCCCAGCCGGCAGTGTCACCGCCGGCGCCGCGGCCTTGCTGCAAGGCCTCGGGCAGCTCCGTCACGCTCAGGGCGTGGGCCGGAATGGCGCGGGTCCAGTATTTCATCACCGCCTGCACGATGCCGCCCACCAGGGCTGGGAAGAACTCGGGTACGCGCGTCACGATGACGTGTCTGATGTCAGTCTTGGGCAGCGCCTCCTGCAGCTTGTCGGCGAACAGGTCGATGATGACCACGGCCCTGGCGCCGCTGTCCTTGAACTGTTGCGCCATCTCGGAAGCGGTGTACAGCGGGTTGGTGTTGACGGCCACACAGCCGGCCTTGAGCACACCGAGCAGGACCACCGGGTAGCTCAGGCCATTGGGCATCTGCAGCGCCACGCGGTCGCCGGCCTGCAGGCGCAGCACGCTGCGCAGGTAGCAGGCGAAGGCGTCGCTCATCTCGTCCACCTGGGCGTAGCTCAAGGAACCGTGCATGCCATTGGGCATGACGGTGGTGAAAGCCGTATGGGTGGCGAAGCGCTGCGCCGCGGCGCGGGCCATGGCCGGCAGGCTGGCGTGCGCCGGGACCTGCAGGGCAGCAGGGATGGCGCTGCCGTATCGGGCCAGCCAGGGCTTCAGGGCGTAGGGGGGTGCGGCGTCCATGCAGTCTCCGAAGCAGATGTTGTTGGTGGGTGACCGCGCTGCAGCAACGCGCGTGCACAGATCAATTTTGGACCATGGTTATCACCTCTCACCTTGCGTTGGCCATGCGATCGTGGTCCGCCGGCATGGGTATGGCCATGGTCGGAGTCCGCGAAGTCGGGTCGCGAGCGGGCCGGCGCGCTGCCGCCAGGCGCTGCCACCGCCGCGCCGGAGCGTTCGATGAGTTTGTCGAGCTCGCCACGATCCAGCCACTCGCCCCTGCACTGCGGGCAGTAGTCGATCTCAAAGCCTTGGCGGTCGGTCATCACCAGCGAGGTCTCGGTACAGGTCGGGCACTTCATGGTCTGTTCATGAGCTCACTCATGATCCGCGTCGGAGTGGCGGGAGGCGGTGTGGATGAAGGACGGACGTTCATCAGTCCATCGCGATAGTGTGCTGACGCAATCGCCTGGTGTCGCCGCCGCGTTGCACCTGGCGAAGCACGAACCGAGCGGCGCGTGCCAGGGGCTTGTCCAGCGCGCTGCGCCAGGCACTCGCCACCGAGGTTACAACCACGGTGCCCGCGACATCGGTCTTGAGCTCGACCTGGCATCGCTTGTCGATGCCGCCACGCGGGGGGTTGACGTCCGACATCGTCACAGTCGCTTGTGGCACCAGCCAGGCGAGACGCCGGAGCACGAAGCGCGTGCGGCGCCGACTCAGATCGAGCAGCTCGGCTGCTTGCGGATCACGCGACTTGAAGAAGACTTGCATCAAGGCTCTCCATGGGTTGAAGCACTGACTAACCATACTACCCTCAGCAGTCCTGAAAAAGCAGGTTTCAGCGAGTTCTGACATCGGATAAACCTGAACACGACTTCAAGGTCATGCTGCAGACTCAACCCTTTGCGGTTCTGGGCACAAAGCCCTTTGCCGCACTGGTGAGGTTCGCGCGCCCCCGCTCCATCGAGCCTGAACCCAAGGAGTCCCCCGCCATGCCCAACACCCGAACAGCCAATGCCGTGCGCCTGGAGTTCACGCCCGGATCGCTGGTGCAGATCAACCTCTCGGGCGCCGCCTTTTCAGGCGACTGGCTGTGGGTCTCCGGTGACGAAGCCTGCGGCATCGACCGCCTGCGCCGACTGCCCGCGGTAGGCGAGGAAGCCCTGCGTTTCGGCGATCTGCTTGACCTCCCGCTGACCGAGCTGCTGGACTTGCCCGAGGCGGCCGACGAAGAGGCCGATGGCGGTGGCCGACGGCTGGCTGTGGATCGTCGGCTCGCACGGCTTTAAGCGCAAGAACGTCCGCGTCGATGACGATCACGCCAGCAACGCCAAGTGGCTGGCGAAGGTGACGTTGGGACCGCAACCGCCGGCTGCTGGCCTGCCTGCCCGTCGAGCCCGATGGTGAAGGCCAGCCCTGCCTGGTCCGCGAAGCCAAGGACGGACGGCGCGCGCTGCGCCAGCATTTTCCTGCAGCTCGACGGCCTGGGCATCCACGACCTGCACTTTTCCGGCGACGACCTGTACATCCTGGCCGGGCCGACGATGGTGGTCAACGGCGAGATACGCGTCTTCAAGTGGCCGCTCGCCAGGGCCGTGATGACCCGCACCTCTTCCGGGATCGCCTGCCCGATCTGGAAGACCTCCTC
>JBBRID010000060.1:0-13182 GCA_038221635.1 Burkholderiales bacterium | reverse complement strand
GCAACCCACCGGAGATCGACATGAGCATGTTCAACAAGGTCACCAAGACATTCCAATGGGGCCAGCACCAGGTGGTGCTCGAGACCGGCGAGATCGCCCGTCAGGCCGGCGGCGCTGTGCTGGTCAACATCGAGGACACCGTTGTCCTTGCCACCGTGGTCGGCGCCAAGAACGCCAAGCCCGGGCAGGATTTTTTCCCGCTGACCGTCGATTACATCGAGAAGACCTACGCCGCAGGCAAGATCCCGGGCAGCTTCTTCAAGCGTGAAGGCCGCCCGAGCGAGCTCGAAACGCTGACCTCGCGTTTGATCGACCGTCCGTTGCGCCCGCTGTTTCCTGAAGGCTTCTACAACGAGGTTCAGGTCGTCATCCACGTGTTGTCGCTTAATCCCGAAGTCTCGGCCGACATCGCCGCGCTGATCGGTTCGAGCGCCGCCTTGGCGATCTCCGGCATCCCGTTCAACGGCCCGATCGGCGCGGCCCGCGTCGGTTATGTCAATGGCGAGTACGTGCTGAATCCGGGCAAGACCGCCTTGCTCGATTCGAAGATGGACCTGGTGGTTGCCGGCACCGAAGCGGCCGTGCTGATGGTCGAGTCCGAAGCGCAGCAGCTGAGCGAAGAAATCATGCTCGGCGGCGTCGTCTTCGGCCATGATCAGTGCAAGGTGGCGATCGCCGCGATCAACGAGTTGGTTCGTGACGCCGGCAAGCCGGCCTGGGATTGGACCCCTGCCGCCAAGGACGAGGATTTCCACGCCAAGGTCATCGCACTGGCCGAAGAGCCGTTGCGCGCCGCCTACCAGATCCGCTCGAAGCAGGCACGCACGCACGCCACTCGCGTCGTGACGGCGAGGACCCTGGCCGCGTTGGCCGAGGGCGGTGCCGCGGTCGACAAGGTCAAGGTCGACAACGTGTTGTTCGACATCGAAGCGAAGATCGTTCGCAGCCAGATCCTGGCCGGCGAGCCGCGCATCGACGGGCGCGACACCCGCACCGTGCGCCAGATCGAGATCCGCAACGGCGTGTTGCCGCGCGTACACGGTTCCGCGCTGTTCACGCGGGGCGAGACGCAGGCGCTGGTTGCCGCAACGCTGGGTACCGATCGGGACTCGCAGAAGATCGATGCGCTGGCTGGCGAGTACAGCGAGCACTTCATGCTGCACTACAACATGCCACCGTTCGCGACCGGCGAAACCGGCCGGGTCGGCACGCCCAAGCGCCGCGAGATCGGTCACGGGCGTCTGGCCAAGCGCGCGCTCGCAGCGGTGCTGCCGAATCGTGTCGACTTCCCGTACTCGATGCGGGTTGTCTCCGAGATCACCGAATCGAACGGGTCGTCGTCGATGGCATCGGTGTGCGGCGGCTGCCTGGCACTGATGGATGCCGGCGTGCCGTTGAAGGCGCACGTCGCGGGCATCGCGATGGGTCTGATCAAGGACGGCAACCGCTTCGCGGTGCTGACCGACATCCTGGGTGACGAGGATCACCTCGGCGACATGGACTTCAAGGTGGCCGGCACCACGGCTGGTGTCACCGCGCTGCAGATGGACATCAAGATCCAGGGCATCACCAAGGAAATCATGCAGGTTGCCCTGGCTCAAGCCAAGGAAGCGCGCCTGCACATCCTCGACAAGATGGTCGAGGCCATGGGCACCGCCAATACCGAGGTGTCGCAGTTTGCACCGCGCCTTTACACCATGAAGATCAACTCCGAGAAGATCCGGGACGTGATCGGGAAGGGTGGTGCAACCATCCGGGCGCTGACCGAGGAAACCGGTTGCACCATCGACATCGGCGAAGACGGCACGATCACGATTGCCTCGGCCGATGCCGACAAGGCCGAGCACGCGAAGAAGCGCATCGCCGAGATCACCGCTGAAGTCGAAATCGGCAAGATCTACGAAGGCCCGGTGACCAAGATCCTCGATTTCGGCGCATTGATCAACCTGCTGCCCGGCAAGGACGGCTTGTTGCACATCAGCCAGATCGCCCACCAGCGGGTCGAGAAGGTGACAGACTTTCTGAAGGAAGGTCAGATCGTCAAGGTCAAGGTGCTCGAGACCGACGACAAGGGTCGCGTCAAGTTGTCGATGAAGGCCCTGATCGATCGCGAGGCGCCTGCGCCTGTCGCGCCGATGCAGCAGGATTGATCACTCAAGAAACGCTGGAGCAGACGACGTTGCCGTTGAGTCGCGCAATGCGGCTTGTGCCAGCGTCGTCGTGACCGAGGAAACTGCTGCCATGAAGTCGATCGCAATCACCGCCCCTGGCGGTCCCGAAGTGCTGCAACTCGCCGAGCGTGACAAACCGGTCGCGCAGACGGGCGAGTTGCTGATCCACGTCGCTGCCGCGGGCGTCAATCGTCCCGACGTGTTGCAACGCAAGGGCCTTTATCCGGTGCCTCCCGGCGCTTCGGATCTGCCAGGTCTCGAAGTCGCAGGCGTCATCGAGTCGGGCGATGCGGTGGCCATGAAAGCGGCCGGCCTGGCGGTTGGTGATCGGGTCTGTGCGCTGGTGGCCGGAGGAGGCTATGCGCAATGGTGTGTTGCGCCGGTCGAGCAATGCCTGCCGGTGCCGGGAACGCTGAGCGACATCGAGGCGGCCAGCCTGCCGGAAACGTTTTTCACGGTCTGGTCCAACGTCTTCGACCGTGCGGGCCTGAAGGCGGGCGAGACGTTGCTGATCCAAGGTGGCAGCAGTGGCATCGGCGTCACCGCGATCCAGCTCGCCAAGGCTGCGGGTGCGAAGGTGATCGTCACGGTCGGCTCCGACGACAAGGCCCAGGCGTGCCTTGCCTTGGGCGCTGATTTCGCAATCAACTACAAGAATCAGGATTTCGCAGCCGAGGCCAAACGACTGACCGATGACCGCGGTGTGGACGTGATCCTCGATATGGTGGCTGGCAATTACATCGAGCGCGAGCTCACTTGCCTGGCCGATGACGGCCGGTTGGTGATCATTGCCACTCAGGGCGGCAACGATGCCAAGGTGAATTCCGGCCAGGTGCTGCGCCGCCGTCTGACGATTACCGGATCGACGCTGCGGCCACGCCCGGTTTCATTCAAGGCAGCGATTGCGAAGTCGCTGCGAGAGACGGTCTGGCCATGGTTGGCCGACGGCACAGTGAAGCCGGTCATCTTCAAGGTGTTTCCGGCCGAGCAGGCCGAGCAGGCGCATGCGTTGATGGAATCGAATCAGCACATCGGAAAGCTGGTCCTGACATGGTGACAAGTGGCCTGTCGGCGGCAAATGTAGCGGGCGCGGCAACGCGGCTGAAGCGGGTCATCGGCAACTGGAAGATGAACGGCGACCGGGTTGCCAATACCGATTTGCTGGCGGCGTTGAAGCAGGCTGGGCCGTGGGTTGCCGAGGTGGCGGTGTGCGTCCCGTATCCGTACCTCGGAGATGTCGCTTTGTCGCTGCAGGGCGGTCGCATCGCGTGGGGTGCGCAGGATTGTTCGGCACATGACAGTGGTGCGTATACAGGTGAGGTCAGTGCCGCCATGCTGAGCGAATTCGGCTGCCGCTATGTGCTGGTCGGGCACTCCGAGCGGCGCGCGCTGCATGGCGAATCCGATCAGCTGGTCGCCGACAAGGCCAAGCGGGCGCTGGCGCACGGTCTGACGCCGGTCGTCTGCGTCGGTGAAACGCTGGCCGAACGTGACGCCGGCGAGACCGAGGCGGTGGTCAAGCGACAGCTTTCCGCAGTGATCCATACGCTTGCGCATTGCACCTCGCAGATCGTCGTGGCTTACGAGCCGGTCTGGGCGATCGGCACCGGGCGCACTGCGAGCCCGGAGCAAGCCCAGGCCGTCCATCACTGCTTGCGCCTGCAATTGCAGGCCGCTACTGAAAAAGCCGACCAGATGAGCCTGCTCTACGGCGGCAGCGTCAAACCCGACAACGCACAGGCCTTGTTTGCGCAACGCGACATCGACGGCGGATTGATCGGTGGTGCATCACTCAAGGCCGCGGATTTCGCGGCCATCTGCCGTGCCGCTGCCTGAGCGGCTCGGCTTGCGGCGAACGGTTTTCTGGAGTCTTTTGAAATGAACTGGATGTTGAACTTGGTGGTGATGGTGCAGATCGTTGCAGCATTGGCGATGATCGGCCTGGTGCTGGTGCAGCACGGCAAGGGCGCCGACATGGGTGCTTCCTTCGGCAGTGGTGCGTCGGGCAGCTTGTTCGGCGCGACGGGCAGTGCCAACTTTCTGTCGCGCTCCACGTCGGTGTGTGCGGCAATCTTTTTCTGCTGCACCTTGTTGCTTGCCTATCTCAGCAACGACCGCATGATGCGTCCGAGCACCGGCAGTGTGCTTGATCGTCCGTCTGCAGCGGCCAGCGCACCCAGTGCACCGACCACCGGTGCTGCGCAAATCCCCGGCTTATCGGAGGTCCCGCCGCCCGCTGCCGTGCCCGCGCCGGCTGCGGTCCCTGCGCCGGCTGCTACTTCCGCTTCCGCGGCTTCCAACTAGGGTTGAAAACCTTTTGCGGCCAGCATCGTTTTGGCCGTGAACCGCGCTTCAACGTTCGGGTTGTCCCGAATCAGGCGGTTCTTTGCGTTTAGAATGCATGGCTGTTCAGAGAGTCACTCCTCATGCAATCTGAATCAAGCTCAATGCTGGTAAAAGTTTTGCGGCCGACGTGGTGAAATTGGTAGACACGCTATCTTGAGGGGGTAGTGGCGAAAGCTGTGCGAGTTCGAGTCTCGCCGTCGGCACCAAATCGATTCGGGGCAGCAGGAGCTGTCTGGGAAGTCCAAGTACTCGTCCGCAGACCATGAATCTCGAACCCTATCTGCCCGTTCTGCTGTTCATTCTGGTCGGGGTTGGCGTGGGCGTGGCGCCACAGGCGATCGGTTTTCTGCTCGGCCCGCACAGGCCTGACGCAGCGAAGAATTCCCCGTACGAATGCGGCTTCGAGGCATTCGAAGACGCGCGGATGAAATTCGACGTGCGGTATTACCTGGTCGCGATCCTGTTCATTCTGTTCGACCTCGAAATCGCATTTCTGTTTCCGTGGGCCGTGTCGCTGCGCGAGATCGGCCCGACCGGTTTCTGGGCCATGATGATTTTCCTGTCGATCCTGGTCGTTGGGTTTGTTTACGAATGGAAGAAGGGTGCGCTGGATTGGGAGTGAACGGTTGCTGCTGTTGTGCGTGCCCCACGGGCGCGTCGAAGAATCGAGGCGAGGTCTGAAAGATGGGTATTGAAGGCGTACTGAAAGAAGGCTTCGTCACGACCAGTCTGGATTCAGTGATCAACTGGTCGAAGACCGGCTCGCTGTGGCCGATGACCTTTGGTCTGGCTTGTTGTGCGGTCGAGATGATGCATGCAGGCGCGGCCCGCTACGACATCGATCGGTTCGGCATGTTGTTCCGTCCGAGCCCGCGCCAGAGCGACTTGATGATCGTCGCGGGAACCCTGTGCAACAAGATGGCGCCTGCGCTTCGCAAGGTTTACGACCAAATGGCCGAACCTCGCTGGGTCTTGTCTATGGGTTCTTGCGCCAACGGCGGCGGCTATTACCACTACAGCTATTCGGTTGTCAGAGGCTGTGATCGCATCGTGCCGGTCGATGTCTATGTGCCGGGCTGCCCGCCAACGGCCGAGGCCCTGCTGTACGGAATCTTGCAGCTGCAGGCGAAGATCCGGCGTGAAAACACGATTGCGCGCTGAAGCCGCTCCCTGTACCGACGAACCCAAGCATGAGCCGACTGGAAACCCTGCAAACGAACCTGACCGCCGCACTGGGCGACAAGGTCAAGCGCCTGGTCGCCGATCGCGGCGAATTGAGTCTGACGGTCAGCGCTGCCGATTACGTCGATGTGGCGACGATGCTGCGCGATGATTCGAGCCTGAAATTCGAGCAGGCGGTCGATTTGTGCGGCGTCGACTACAGCACCTACAAAGACCTCGATTGGGACGGTCTGCGTTATTGCGTTGTCACGCACCTGTTGTCGGTCAGCCAGAACTGGCGGCTGCGGCTGAAGGTTTTCTGCCCCGATGACGACCTGCCGATGGTGGCATCACTCACCGGTGTCTGGAGCTCGCTGAACTGGTTCGAGCGTGAAGCGTTCGATCTGTACGGCATCATCTTCGAAGGCCATGTCGATCTGCGCCGCATCCTGACCGACTACGGCTTCATCGGCCATCCGTTCCGCAAGGATTTTCCGACCAGCGGCCATGTCGAGATGCGTTACGACCCGGACAGCAAACGCGTGATCTACCAGCCGGTGACGATCGAGCCGCGCGACATCACCCCGCGCATCATCCGCGAAGAGCGCTACGGCGGCCTGCACTGAGTCGGTCGCAGCCAACCGACACCACCGATCCTTTTCCATGGCCGAGATCAAGAACTACACACTCAACTTCGGGCCGCAGCACCCGGCTGCGCACGGTGTGCTGCGCCTCGTGCTTGAACTCGACGGCGAGGTGATTCAGCGCGCCGATCCGCACATCGGACTGCTGCACCGCGCGACCGAAAAGCTGGCTGAGAGCAAGACCTATATCCAGTCGCTGCCGTACATGGACCGGCTCGACTACGTCTCGATGATGTGCAACGAGCATGCCTATTGCCTGGCCATCGAGAAACTCACCGGTGTCGACGTTCCGCTGCGCGCTCAGTACATCCGCGTGATGTTCAGCGAAATCACCCGACTGTTGAACCACCTGATGTGGCTCGGCGCGCACGGGCTCGACTGTGGTGCGATGAACATGTTGATCTACTGCTTCCGCGAGCGGGAAGATCTGTTTGACATGTATGAAGCGGCCTCCGGTGCGCGCATGCACGCGGCCTACTTCCGCCCCGGCGGCGTCTATCGCGATCTGCCCGACACGATGCCGCAATACCGCGCATCGAAGATTCGCAATGCGAAGACGATCGCTCGCCTGAATCAGAATCGCGAAGGCTCGCTGCTCGATTTCATCGCCGACTTCTGCCGGCGTTTCCCGAAGAACGTCGACGATTACGAAACCCTGCTCACAGATAACCGGATCTGGAAGCAGCGCACCGTGGGCATCGGCATCGTCTCGCCCGAACGCGCGTTGAACCTCGGCTTCACCGGCCCGATGCTCCGCGGCTCCGGGATTGAATGGGATCTGCGCAAGAAGCAACCCTACGACGTCTACGAGCATCTGGATTTCGACATCCCGGTCGGTGTCAATGGCGATACCTACGATCGCTATCTGGTGCGCGTCGAGGAGATGCGGCAATCCAATCGTCTGATCCAGCAGTGTGTCGCTTGGCTGCGTGCCAACGACGGCCCGGTCATCACGGCCAATCACAAGGTGGCACCGCCTTCGCGTCTCGAGATGAAATCGAGCATGGAAGAGCTGATCCACCATTTCAAGTTGTTCACTGAGGGCTTCCACGTGCCAGAGGGCGAGGTGTATGCGGCCGTCGAGCATCCAAAGGGCGAGTTCGGCATCTACATCGTCAGCGACGGTGCCAACAAGCCCTATCGCCTGAAGATCCGGCCGCCCGGTTTTCCGCACCTGGCAGCGCTCGACGAGATGGCTCGTGGCCACATGATTGCCGATGCGGTCGCGATCATCGGCACGATGGACATCGTTTTTGGAGAGATTGATCGATGAGAAGGACCACCCCCGAAGGCGCTTTGCGCCACCCCCTCAAGGGGGCCGTGCCGGGACAAAAAGGGCCCGGTGGGCCGTTTGTGCCTGGCAAGGAGTCGGGCGGCAACGCCCGGCGCGGCCTGCAAGGCCCGCTTGCGGCCCGGCAGAGCCGGTTCCGCGGCGGCCCCTCGATCTGCATCGCTGTTGCTGAATGATGTTTTCGTGTTCCACATTGGCGCGCTTTGCGCGCGAGGTAGCGAAATATCCGACCGATCAGAAGCAGTCTGCGGTGATGGCCTGCCTGGCGATCGTGCAGCAGGAGCAGGGCTTTGTTTCGGCCGCCAGCGAAAAGGCCGTGGCTGCAGTGCTCGGCATGCCACCGATTGCGGTGCATGAGGTCACGACCTTCTACAACATGTATAACCAGCATCCGCTGGGCCAGTTCAAGCTGAACGTCTGCACAAATTTGCCTTGCCAATTGCGCGACGGGCAGCAAGCGCTTGAACACCTGTGCCACAAGCTCGGCATCGGCGAAGGCGAAACCACCGCCGATGGTCGCTTCACGGTGCAGAAGAGCGAGTGCCTGGGCGCCTGCGCCGATGCACCGGTGATGCTGGTCAATGATCGGCAGATGTGCAGCTACATGAATAACCAACGCCTGGATGAGTTGATCGACACGCTCAACTCCCAGCCCGCCAATTCGAACGCAGCGAACGGAGCCGGCCATGCTTGATCTGTCCAGATTCCAGTCGACCGGCGAGCACACCAGTTTTCACGGGCGCCATATCGGCCCGCAGATCCTTGCCGACCTCGACGGCAGCAATTGGCATCTGAGCGACTACGAAGCCCGCGGCGGCTACCAGGCCCTGCGCAAGATCCTCGGTGACGGTGGTGCCGACCCGATGACGCCTGAACAGGTGATCGCCGAAGTCAAGCTGTCGGGCCTGCGAGGCCGCGGCGGTGCGGGATTCCCGACCGGTCTGAAGTGGAGCTTCATGCCGCGCAAGTTTCCGGGCCAAAAGTATCTGGTCTGCAATTCGGACGAAGGCGAGCCCGGTACCTGCAAGGATCGCGACATCTTGATGTTTAACCCGCACATCGTCATCGAAGGCATGGCGATTGCCGCTTACGCGATGGGCATCACGGTTGGCTACAACTACATTCACGGCGAAATTTTCGAGGTGTATGAACGCTTCGAGGCGGCGCTCGAAGAGGCGCGCGCTGCCGGCCTGTTGGGCGACAAGATCCTCGGCTCGGGCTACTGCTTCCAGCTGTATGCCTCGCATGGTTTCGGCGCCTACATCTGCGGCGAAGAGACAGCACTTCTCGAGTCACTCGAAGGCAAGAAGGGACAGCCGCGCTTCAAGCCACCGTTCCCCGCCAGTTTCGGCCTGTATGGCAAGCCGACGACGATCAACAACACCGAGACCTTTGCGGCTGTGCCGTGGATCATCCGCAACGGTGGCCAGCCCTATCTCGATATCGGCAAGCCGAACAACGGCGGGACAAAGGTCTTTTCGGTTGTGGGCGATGTGATGATGCCGGGCAACTTCGAAGTCCCGCTCGGCACCAGGTTTGCTGATTTGCTCGAACTTGCTGGCGGGATGCGGCTCGGCCGCAGCCTGAAGGCAGTGATTCCCGGCGGCTCGTCGGCTCCGGTGTTGCCGGCCTCGATCATGATGGACTGCACGATGGACTACGACAGCATCGCCAAGGCCGGCTCGATGCTTGGCTCGGGTGCTGTGATCGTGATGGACGACAGCCGTTGCATGGTCAGGTCGCTGCTGCGCCTGTCCTACTTCTACATGCACGAAAGCTGCGGCCAGTGCACGCCATGTCGTGAAGGCACCGGCTGGCTTTTCCGCATGGTCGAGCGGATTGCCAATGGCAAAGGTCGCATGCAGGATATCGATCTGTTGAATTCAGTTGCCGACAACATCCAGGGCCGGACGATCTGCGCGCTCGGCGATGCAGCGGCGATGCCGGTGCGGGCGATGATCAAGCATTTTCGCAGCGAATTCGTGGCGCTGGTCGAGCGAGGCCAGAACAGCCTGGTGGCGGGCGACAGCCCCCATCCCGGCCTTCCCCCGGCGCGGGAAGGAATAGTCGGAGCCGCGGAGCGGCTGGTCGCATGATTGAGATCGAGCTCGACGGCCAGAAGGTCGAGGTGGTCGAAGGCAGCACCGTGATGCACGCTGCCGATCGCGCCGGCACCTACATCCCACACTTCTGCTATCACAAGAAATTGTCGATCGCGGCAAATTGCCGCATGTGCCTGGTCGAGGTCGAAAAGGCGCCGAAGCCGATGCCGGCCTGTGCCACGCCCGCGACCCAGGGCATGATCGTCCGCACCCGCAGCGACAAGGCCTTGAAGGCGCAGCAGAGCGTGATGGAGTTTTTGCTGATCAACCATCCGCTCGACTGCCCGATCTGCGATCAGGGTGGCGAATGTCAGTTGCAGGATCTGGCGGTCGGCTACGGCGCGTCCGAATCGCGTTACGACGAAGAGAAGCGGGTTGTCTTCCAGAAGCAGGTCGGGCCGTTGATCTCGATGGCCGAGATGACCCGCTGCATCCACTGCACGCGTTGTGTGCGGTTCGGTCAGGAAGTTGCCGGCGTGATGGAACTGGGCATGATCCATCGCGGTGAACATGCCGAAATCACCACCGTGCTAGGCGACACCATCGATTCGGAGCTGTCGGGCAACATGATCGACATCTGTCCGGTCGGTGCGCTCACCAGCAAGCCATTTCGCTACAGCGCCCGAACCTGGGAGTTGTCGCGGCGCAAGAGCGTCAGCCCGCACGACAGCACCGGCACCAACCTGATTGTCCAGGTCAAGGGCAATCGCGTGATGCGGGTGTTGCCGCTGGAGAACGAAGCTGTCAACGAATGCTGGATCGCTGACCGCGACCGTTTCAGCTACGAAGCCTTGAACGTCGAAGATCGGCTGACCGCCCCCATGGTCAAGCAGGGCGGCGAGTGGAAAACCACCGACTGGGCCAGCGCACTCGAGTATGTCTCGCGCAGTCTGGGCGAGATCAAGAATCAGCACGGTGCAGCGAGCATCGGCGCATTGGCGTCGCCGCACAGCACGGTCGAAGAACTTCATCTGCTCGGCAAATTGGTGCGCGGCCTGGGCAGCGAAAACATCGACCACCGCTTGCGCAACCGTGATTTCGCTGCGGCACCTGCGGGTTCTGCGCGTTGGCTCGGCGGCCCGATTGCCGAATTGTCGACCGCACAGCGTGTGCTGGTCATCGGCTCGTTCCTGCGCAAGGATCATCCGCTGTTTGCGCAGCGCCTGCGCCAGGCCTGCAAGCATGGTGCCCAAGTTCACCGCTTGACTGCAGTCGAAGACGATTGGCTGATGCCGGTCGAGACCTCGCTGAAGGCCGAACCGGCACGCTGGCTCAATGAGTTGGCCGGCATCGCTGCTGCGGTTGCCGCGGGTGCAGGCATCGATGCACCGACCGCGGCTGATGTATCTGATCATGCCAAGGCGGTTGCCGAATCGCTGGCCAGTGGCGAAGGCAAGTGGATCCTGCTCGGCAAAGCGGCGGCGCAACACCCTCAGGCCGGCGCGCTGCTCGCACTGGCCGACTGGATCGGTACGCAAACCGGTGCCCGTGTCGGATTTCTCGGTGAGGCAGCGAACAGCGTTGGTGCGCAGTTGGTCAACGCCATGCCGGGTGCCGGCGGGCTAGATGCCAAGGCGATTCTCGACGGCAATCTGAAGGCGCTGTTGATGCTCAACATCGAGCCGATGCTCGATATCGACGATGCGCCGGCGGCGATGAAAGCCATCGGTGCTGCCGCGCTCGTCGTTGCATTCACGCCTTTCAAATCGGCGGCGCTCGACGCTGCCGACGTGTTGCTTCCGATCGCCCCGTTTACCGAAACCTCAGGCAGTTTTGTCAGCATCGAAGGCCGATTGCAATCGTTTCGCGGCGTCGTCAAGGCGCTGGGCGATTCACGGCCGGCGTGGAAAAGCTTGCGCGTGCTGGGCAACATGCTCGGGCTCGCGGGTTTCAATTTCGAAACCTCGGACGACGTCCGCAACGAAGCCCTCGGCGATGTTGATTCGATCCCGTCGCGGCTCGACAACCGGCCCGCGGATGACTCGGGCATCGAGCTTTCATCGGTCGATGCATCTGCGGTCGAGCGCATCGCCGACTTGCCGATCTATGCCACCGACATGCTGGTGCGACGCGCGCCAAGCCTGCAGCTGACAGCCGACGGACAACCGGTGCTGGCCAGCATTTCGCCCGAGCTGGCAACTGAACTCGGCGTGGCTGCTGGTGCCCTGATCAGGTTCAGTCGCGGAGCCGACGCCGTCGTCGAGTTGCCAGTAAGCATCGACATCGGCCTGGCGCCGCGGGCCGTTCGCATTCCGGCCGGTCTGTCTGCTACCGCGCCACTCGGTGCTGCTTTCGGCGCGTTGAGCGTCGAGAAAGTGTGAGGTCGCGATGATCGATCACATCAATGCGGTGGGCCAGTCGTGGATGGGTGGTGCTTGGCCGGTGGCGTGGACCCTGATCAAGATCGTTGCGCTGCTGTTGCCATTGATGGGCTGTGTCGCGTATCTGACGCTGTGGGAGCGCAAGGCGATCGGATGGACGCAGATCCGGCCCGGCCCGAACCGTGTCGGTCCTTGGGGCCTGCTGACGCCGATCGCGGATGCGCTGAAGCTGATGTTCAAGGAGATCATCCTGCCGACGGCGGCCAATCGTCCGCTGTTCCTGCTCGGTCCGGTGATGACCATCATGCCGGCGCTTGTGGCCTGGGTGGTGATTCCGTTCGGCCCGGAGGTGGCGCTGTCCAATATCAACGCCGGCCTGCTGTTCCTGTTGGCGGTTACTTCGCTCGAGGTCTATGGTGTGATCATAGCCGGGTGGGCGTCGAACTCGAAATATGCTTTCCTCGGCGCGCTGCGTGCGTCGGCGCAAATGGTCAGCTACGAGATCGCGATGGGCTTTGCGCTGGTCGTGGTGTTGATGGTCAGCGGGACCCTGAACATGACGGAGATCGTTCTCGGCCAGGACAAGGGACGGTTCGCGGCGCTGGGCCTGAACTTCCTTTCGTGGAACTGGTTGCCGCTGCTGCCGATCTTCGTCGTCTATTTCATCTCCGGCCTGGCTGAAACCAATCGCCATCCGTTCGACGTCGTCGAAGGCGAGTCAGAGATCGTCGCCGGGCACATGGTCGAATATTCAGGCATGGCCTTCGCGATGTTCTTTCTGGCCGAATACGCGAACATGCTGCTGGTCTCGATTCTGGCGGTCACCCTGTTCCTCGGCGGCTGGTTGCCCCCCATCGACAGCGTCATCTTCAACTGGATTCCCGGCTGGATCTGGCTCGGCCTGAAGACCTTCGTCGTGGTGACGATGTTCCTGTGGATCCGTGCCACGTTCCCGCGCTTCCGCTACGACCAGATCATGCGTCTGGGCTGGAAGATTTTCATTCCGGTCACGCTGGTATGGCTGGTGGTGGTGGCGATCTGGATGCAGACGCCCTGGAACATCTGGAAGTAGCGGCTCAAGGCCAATAGAACGGGTCCACCATGCAAGCAGTCAAGGACTTCATCTCGAGCTTCATGCTCACCGAG